>NZ_JPIM01000003.1 GCF_000735195.1 Chloroflexus sp. MS-G | reverse complement strand
TTGCGGTAATCGCCGAGAGTAACAGTCGGTGGCACCGGTACGTTGACGGTGAAGATAAATGGCTCGATGGAGTCGATTCGTTCGAGTGTCGGCGGGCCAACGACTTCAATCTTTTCTTGTTGAATAGCCTTCTTGTAGGCGCTGTTGATCAACTGTTCTGTGGCTTCTTCGATCAACGCTGCTCGCCCGAAGGTGCGTTCAATAATAAAACGAGGCGCTTTACCGGGACGAAAGCCATGAATGGGAAACTTCTGCGACAGGCGGCGCGCCGCCTGATCAAGCCCTCGTTCGAACTGATCCCGGTCGATTTCAATCTTCAATGAGATCAGACTCTTTGGTAATTTCTCAGTAGTAATTTTCACGGTAGTATCCTTAACACACTGCTACTTTGGGCAACAAGGAATGCCTGTTTGCCTCACCAAAGACGCACGCATATACTGGTGCGCCGTATGTTGCATTATAGCACGTCTATCCACGAGATGCGAAGGGGTATTAGGAGTTTTAGGGATTTTCAGCGTCTTCAGTCTTGGATGGAGCGATACCGAAGCATGTCAGCACGTGCTGATAGTGATCCCTAATCCATTGGCCCGCGTCGTGTGGTCATTTAGCACTTCTGGGGTGGAAACCACCTCTGCAATAGCGGTGACAGGTGCAATCGGCGCACCAACGAGAATCTGGCAGCAGATCACTATCGAAACAGGAAAGTTACCGCTTCGGCGCATACTGCTGTGCTCATTTCACTTACCACTCTTCTCTCTTTCTCACCAGAGCAGCGTAAAACGTTGACAAGCGCCAGGATTTTTAGCAGTATATCCGCTTACGGTGCGCTATATCGGTCGAGACCTAATCGGCGTGCTACCCGTTGAATAAGGGTACGAATTTGGCGGTATCCCACCTTCTTGCTCGCTTCGTCAAGGGGTACCCAGGCCGCATCTCGAATACCTTCAGCCAGAGCCGGAGTTGGTGGTTCGGGCGCTGCGCTGGCCAGGAAAAAAGTCACCTGCTTGTCACGCCAATGCCCACGGCGGTAGATCGGATACGTGATCTGTTCAAGCCGTTCGGCAATCGTACAGTGAATACCAGTCTCTTCGCTGACCTCTCTGACGGCTGCCTGTTCATCGGCTTCACCTTCATCAATGTGACCTTTCGGCAATGTCCATACGCCTTGCTGATCTTGGATTAATAACACCAGAGGTCGTCCCATCTGATCGCGGGACAGTACAATGCAACCGGCGGCGCGGATTGGTGTGTCGGTCATATTCCCTCATAGTCCGAAGAGACGGCCAATGGTGGCTTCAATCTCTACCCACCATTGGGCCATCGGTGTAGCATTTGCCTGCTGCGAAATCCACTCTAAGCGTCCACTTGCTAGCAGTATTCCCATTGCAACCATCAGTGTACCACTGGCAAGGCTAGTCGTGTGAAGAAACAGTTCATGCCCGAAGACCTTCACGGTAAAGCCGCGTCCGCGCAGAAAACGCCAGAATCGCGATCCGGTTCCCAGGCGATGGAAGAAGGTGGCAATGACAATCAGGGGTAACCCTAACCCCAGCGAATAGATGAAGGCCAGCACAGCGCCTTGAAGAATGGCAACATCACTGGTTGCGGCCAGCAGGGTCAGCAGCGCACCCAAAATCGGGCCGACGCAGGCCGTCCACCCCAGTGCGAACGTGGCGCCGAAGAGGTACGAACCGGCAAACGTAGCAGCCGGACGCTCTTGCAGTTGTGGCCCGGCGAAACCTTTACCCAGCATTCCCATAATGCCAAAGCCGATAATAATCAAGCCGCCCCAAAAGGTAAGGGTACTCCGGTTGGCAAAGAGCAGGCCGCTCAGAGCAGTCGCGCTGGCGCCGAGGAGAGTCATAGTTGTCGCCAGGCCAAGGAAAAAGGCAATACCCATCATTGCGATCCGCGCTCGTTTCTGACTGCTGGCCTGAAAGGTGAACGCGAAGTAGGCTGGCAGGATGGGAAGGGTACACGGCGACAGAAAACTGAGCACACCGGCCAGGAATGCCGGTAGTGCCAGAACAACAACGCTGCCGCTACCGGTGAGAAAGCGGGTCTGCTCACCGGCATCTAAGCTCAAGGCGAGCAGGACCAGGATCGCCAGCACACCAATCACTGCAAAGGTGATCAGGCTGCGCTTCCCAAAGCGGCGTGGTGGGTCAATCGGGTGAAGGGTCATACAATCCTCGCTGGTTGTGAATGGCCTGTGACCAGGCGAGGAGCAGTGCGCCGAATGCGCGCTGCTTCCTCGTCGCTAACCGGTGTTGCTCCCATAAAGAACAGGGCTGCGCTAAGCACGTCATACCGATAGCGCCGCCGCTCCCATCTTCCAGATGTATTCCGGCACAGTAAAGTTACCCGCCAGAACATACCTTCATTGTTATACTCTTCCGACTCGATCCAAACCAGTTCTCCCGGTGAAAAGAGGTTTTGCAACCGCTGATAGCAGGCATCGCGGCTAGACGTTGCGGTGTCGATCATACCTGCACACCTCTCGTACATATCATATCTTCGTGTGGCAAGCGATAGTGAGAACGTCAGGTTCTTCCTCGTCGCTTCCTCCTACCACATTTGGGATAGATGTGTTCTGCCATCGTACCGATTGGTCAATTCCACATCGCTATGCTGCTATGCTTTTTATCACTATACCATTATACCCTTATACCCGCTCAATACAACATCACACAACCAAACGTTAGACAACACTTAATGTTCCATGCATACCTGCTTAATATCAATAGCCTATGCTGAGTAATGATGTAGAACAGTCGCATCTCGTCAGGAGTCGGGAACAATGCGTGTGGCACTGGTATGCGAGACCTTTCTCCCTGATGTCAATGGGGTAACGACCACTCTCTGTCATTTGCTGGAATATTTGCAACAGCAGGGTCATGAAGCGCTCTTGTTTGCCCCCCAGGGTGCGCCGACGAGCTACGCTGGGGCCGAGATTGTCCCACTCAGCGGGATGCCATTACCGCTCTACCCTGAAGTAAAGGTAACCCCGCCTCAACCAGGGTTAACGGCCCGGCTCCGTCAGTTCCAACCTGAACTGGTTCATCTGGTTGGCCCGGTAGTGCTAGGTGCAATTGTGCCCGGCATCGTCCGCCGCCTTGGTCTACCGTTGATTGCTTCCTATCACACCGATTTCGGCGCCTACAGTCGGCACTACAGTCTTGGCTTTCTCCAACATGGGGTCAACGCCTGGTTACGCTGGATTCACAATCGCTGCCGGATCAATCTGTGTCCTTCCAGTTTTACGCTGCGGGTACTGCGTTCAGCCGGTTTCCGCCGTTTACGAATCTGGGGACGAGGTGTCGATACTGAACGGTTCCACCCACGGTATCGGAGCGAAGCGTGGCGGGCAGCAGTTGGTGCCCGACCTGGTGAGCGCATCCTGCTTTACGTAGGACGGCTGGCCGCTGAAAAGCGGATCGATCTGCTACCGGAGGCGATTCGTGGCATCCCAGATGTCCGCCTGGTCTTTGTTGGCGATGGGCCGTTTCGCACCGAGCTACAACGTCGTTGTGCCGGTCTACCGGTTCACTTTACTGGCTATCTCAAAGGCAACGACCTGGCAACAGCGTATGCGAGCGCCGATGTGTTTTTGTTTCCCTCTGACACCGACACGTTTGGGCAGGTTATTCAAGAAGCTATGGCATCGGCGTTACCGGTCATTGCCGCTCGTGCCGGTGGTGCGATTGACCTGATGCAACACGGACAGAACGGCTACCTCTTCGCCCCTGGTGTCGCCTCCGATTTGCGCGCCCGTCTCCGCGAATTGCTGGCGAATGACGATCAGCGATTGGTGCAGGGGATGGCAGGTCGGACCATCGCCGAGCAGCGTTCGTGGCCGCGGGTGATGAACGAACTGATGGGGTATTACGCTCAGGTCTGCCGTCGCAGCAATCAGCGTAAGACCAGAGGTTAAACAGTGACGCGGGTTCAGAGCCGAAGATGGGGATACCATCCTCTGTGTGAGCATGGTTAACCATGTCGGTTCATTCTGCATTGTCCTCTTATAAACCCTACCTCCTGAAGTGAACAGGTAGAATCAACGCATGCCGTGTCGTATCCCGCCACGGTGATCTATTCATTGGTGCAAAATCACCATTCTCCCTTATACCGCTAACCTACGTTGTTCTCTGGGTGCGCGGGCCTCTGGCCCGCATCCGGCGGTGCATAACCGGAAATAATCATGTGTCGTATCAGCACACCATGCGGACAGGTTGGAAGCCGTCCTTGCCAGTGCAATGAGATGATCAATGCGCAGCATCATTCTCCTGGCAGCAGTGTGAACTGCCAGCGATGAATGAGAGTGGCAGCAAACAGCCCTCGGAAAGGACATATTCAGACACGCTCACATCAACGTGACAGTCTTCATGCTGGGAAAACATCAAATGCACGATACATCCCGGCTATGCAACAACAATACCGCCTCGTGTTCATCAATAGCTGAAAGCGCTTTCACGGTTTTGTACAAGTGTCTCGCGCTTTTTTGAAAGTCAGCAACCTTGCTCTTTTGTACTATAGACGTAGTTGGAAGCGTTCCCAGTAAGTGATGGCTCCTATGAATATCACCCTTGATGAAATTGCCCATCGGGCAGGAGTATCGCGATCCACCGCATCGCGCGTACTCAACCATCATCCGCACGTCAACCCGGCAGTGCGTGAACGAGTCTGGCAGGCTATTCGCGAAACCAACTATCAACCCAACCATACAGCACGATCCTTGGCCATTCGTCGCTCGCAGGTGATAGGGATCATTATTCCGCAGCCAATTCACACCCTCTTCGCCGATCCCTACCTTCCGCTCTTGATCGAGGGAATCGCTCATACCTGTAACGAGCGACAATTTGCGATGATGCTGGAACTGGCAACGAGCACCGGTAATCACCCCTATCTGCATATCGGTCGGCGCGGTTTTCTCGATGGTGCCATTATTGCCTCAGCCGTCGAAGATCAATTCCTTTTGCAGTGGCTCCAGCAAGAAACAATTCCGGTAGTCTCAATTGGTCGGATCATATCGCATCCGGGTATCCCCTACGTCGATGTTGATAATCGCCACGGGGCACGGATGGTTGTTGAACATCTCATTCATTGTGGGTATCGTCGGATTGCCACCATTACCGGACCGATGAATATCATCGCTGGCCGTGAACGCTATATGGGCTATTGCGATGCTTTAACGGCTGCTGGCATCTCAGTTCAGCCCGAACTGGTGATCGAGGGCAATTTTAGTGAGGAGAGTGGATATATCGCGATGAATACGCTCTTACGGTTTGATCCGCGTCCCGACGCTGTTTTTGCAGCTAGCGACATGATGGCGCTTGGCGCGCTCAGGGCATTAAGGGCGGCCGGTTTGACAGTACCGAATGACGTTGCCCTGGCCGGATTTGACGATATTCCACTCGCGGCAGCGATGACGCCAGCCCTTACAACAGTGCGGCAGCCGATTGCAAAATTGGGGCAGACAGCGGCCTGTCTGTTACTTGACTATCTGCTTAACCCTCCTGCTGAACCGACGGTTCAGCGCGTGATTCTACCCACCGAACTGGTTATTCGTGAGAGTTGCCATAAGCAACCTTGAAAGGAGGTGTAGGTAAGCAGGTTTTTGATTGATCTGCTTTATACCAATTTCACGACGGCGAAAGCAAGCCGGTTAAGGCACACTGTTCGGATATGCAGCTTTAACTCTATCAAAAGCACGACGGCGTAACAACTTCCACAGGAGGAAACCAAATGAAGTCGTTCAAATTATTGTTCGTCAGTATCATGCTTATGCTGGCCGCGGTTCTCAATGCGGCTTGTGGGAGCAGCCCGTCAACACCATCGGCCCAATCTACGACCGCGCCAGGAAGTGAACCAACCCAGGCTGTTGCCCCTACTCAGGCACCTGCCCCAACCCAACCTGCCGCAAGCAACCGCACAAAAGTTCGCTGGTTTGTCGGCCTTGGCGCCGGTTCTGACGAAGGTGCCATCCCGGCCCAGAATGCGTTCGTCGAACGGTTCAACGCCGGTCAGGATAAAATTGAACTGGTCATCGAGATCGTTGACAACAACGTTGCCTTTGACACCCTTGCCACCCAGATTGCTGCCAGTAACGCACCATGTATCGTCGGGCCAGTGGGTATCCGGGGACGTGACAGCTTTAAAGGTGCCTGGCTCGATCTCCAACCACTGATCGATAAGTACAACTACGATCTGAGTGACTTCGATCCAAACCTGATTAAGTTCTATCAGGTAAAGGAAGAAGGTCAGCTCGGTATTCCGTTTGCCATCTTCCCTTCATTTATCATCTACAACAAAGACCTGTTTGACAAGGCAGGATTACCGTACCCGCCAGCCGAGCATGGTGCGCCCTGGGTTGATGAGAATGGTGTCGAACACGAGTGGAATATCGAGACCCTCACCGAACTCGCGAAGAAGCTGACCGTTGATGCCAACGGTAATGATGCGACATCACCCAACTTCAATCCCGAGAAGATCGTTCAATTCGGCTGGATGAACCAGTGACGCTCTCCGCCGCCATAGGGCGGCGGCTGCTCAGCCAACGCTCGGCATATCTGCCCACGTTATCGGCTGACCGCCCCGTCCAGGCGGGTTTTGTAGAGCCAACATCAAGATGTTACGCGCTGCGTTCACATCTCGATCAAGTGTCAGACCACAATGAAGACACTGGTGAACGCGGACCGACACATCCTTAGGAACGATCCTTCCGCAGCCACTACATGCCTGACTTGTATTGACGGGACTTACGGCAATTAGTGGAATACCAGCACTCTCAGCCTTGTATTCTAACATACGTCTAAATATGCCGAATCCAGCATCATACGAAGCACGGGCGAGATGTCGACTGCGGTTCATGAACGTTAGTTTCAGATCTTCTACCGCAATCAAAGCATACTTTTTTACGATACCCTGACTAATTTTGTGAAGATAATCTCTTCGTTGGTTTTCTATCTTTTCATACAAACGTGCGATCCGCTGATATGTCGTGTGTTGTCGTCGGCTTCCCTTTACCTGACGACTAGCGTGACGTTGCAGTCTGCGCAGTCTTGCGAGGTTGTTTCGCAACCAGCGTGGATTTTCGATAAGTTCACCAGTAGAGAGAGCGGCAATGCGTCTTAGCCCAACATCAACCCCAACAGGTTTTCCGGTTGGTGTCCGTTGAACAGGTGTGGCGGACAATGTGATGGAAAGAGAAACATACCAACGTCCATTTCGCCGTGTGATGCGAGCATGGTTAATTCTGGTGTCTTCAGGAATAGCTCTGTGATAACAAATCCGGATTTCACCTACATTTTGAACATAGAGAAACACGTACTTACGTTTACTTGTCCGCAACTTACACCCATCTCCATAGGTGTATTCCATAGTATTAAAGCGACTGCGGGCTTTGAAACGAGGAAAGCCTACCTTTTCACCAGACTGTAAACGACGAAAAAAGGAAGTATACGTCCTGTCCAAACGGCGAAGAGTGCGTTGCAGACTAGATGCATTGACCAGTCTTAAAGTATCTGGGTTCTCCCGGCGAATATCGCGAAAGTGTTTACACTGAGTGTCATACCCAATACACTCACCCGTTTCTTTATAGATATTAATTCGCTGTTGAAGGGCGTGATTGTAGACGATCCGATGTTGCTCCAGAAGGAAGGCGAGCCTATCAGACTGGTGGTTGTTCGGTCGAAGCAGGTATTTGTATGTAAGCATCATAGAAACCTCAACTGCTGGTTCTCGCATGAATGTCTGACTTCTGCTTCAGAGTCCTGGCCGATTGCACTAATATCAGAGCCTCCGCTCGTAAAATAGTGTCATTTCGACCAGGACTAGAACGACTCACAACTGTTGCCACCTGCTATCGAACCGTTGCGGCAAGGATTCACTGTCATCTCTACACACGACTTGTTGAGATGACCGGATGTTCGATCCAATACCGGGTAATAGTGTTTATCCTGTGATGTTGACTGTAGAACAATTGTACGATAAATCCATATTTTGTCAAGGCCGTCTCTATACGAGGAAAAAGACTTAAGAGTACTTCCATCGCTCGTTGGCACCCATTGCCATCTCTGAAATGATGGCGGTCGCAGAACCTGCTATGGATACCAAGAGGGCCAATAGACTCTCCATTTGCTGAGACTACAAAGCCATCGCTATTATAGTACGGACGCACATTCCGACACCATGAGGGTGGCGATTGCATTAGCGCAGCTACGGTATGGTATGTTGGCGCCTGTTACCAGCGGGCAATCCAGGTGCTGCACAGTTTGCTCATTAGAGAGGTTGGATTAGCGTCGTGTGCGTCGATCTTCGTTTGCCTCGGTACGCCAATTGGAGCAAACTGAATTGTAGAGGTGTTGGAGGAGAAATGCACAAAGGTACATAGCTTAAATAGGCTACCCACACTAGGTTGTCGGTAGATGTGTGTTTGGTATTGTCGCAAGGTGATCAGGAGTGAATTGTACCGTTATTACGCCACTCCTTCGCAAGCTAGGGAAACAGGAGTGTCATCCAGGCAGCCTACATGATAGCGTGCCTGCTACCGGCCTAGTTGCATAGAGACAATCCTCTTGTTTGGATGTGGGATTGGAATTTGGACTATCAGATTGCTCGCCAGAGTACGACAGGTAGGTAACAGAGCTGACCACAACGGTGCTGGTCGTATCGTATACCAGTTCTGACGAGTAGAACGGTATTATATCGCTCAACTCGTGCAGGATTATCACGTCAATTCACCACGTTCCGCTCGCCGACGTATAAGATTGGGGAAAAGTGATACACGGTTTTCACAGCCAGGATTAGTATTAATTTAGTATGGTGTCTAAAAATTTCCTTTCCGAAATCAACTATCACCAGGAACCGATAGATGTAGAGCGGTTGGATGTACAAACAACCGCTGAGACTGCACGAAAGGTATAAACTGAGATCATTGCTCTGATGTGCACAAATTTGAACCAGCAACCAAGGTTTAGTAGGAAGTCGGAAATAAAATTGGAACCGCTAGAAGACTGTGCAACAGACATTATCACGCATCGCAACTCAATGGCTGATCTGTTCAGGGGTCATCACTCTGCTCCTGATGGGTTGTTCGACCTCTACTCCGTCCGCTTCGGTACCTGCAGAACCGATACCGACGGTATCACCGTGGATACTGGTCTGGAGTGATGAATTTGACGGCGAGACACTGAACAGCCGTAACTGGTTGTTCGATAAGGGGGCTGGCGGTTGGGGGAATAACGAGTGGCAATACTACACCGACCGGCCAGAAAATGTACGTATCGAGAACGGAGTTCTGATCATCGAAGCCCGCAACGAAGAGTATCTGGCGTGGAAATACACTTCTGCCCGCATTAAAACCCATTATCTCCAGAGCTGGACGTATGGCCGTATTGAGGCCCGGATAAAATTACCGGTTGGCGGTAAAGGCGTTTGGCCTGCCTTCTGGATGTTGGGCGAAAACGTTGCCACTGCCCGCTGGCCAAGATGCGGCGAGATTGACATCATGGAGAATATTGGTAACCCTACCACCGTGTACGGTACGGTGCATGGCCCCAGCTATGCCGGTAATAAGGCGATTTCCAAGGCATTTGTCAGTCCAGTTGATCTATCTGCTGATTTCCACATCTACGCTGTTGAGTGGGAAGCAGACGAGATTCGTTGGTACGTAGACGATCAGCTCTACCACACGGTACGGCGCGATCAAGTACCAGGTGAATGGGTCTTTGACCATCCCTTTTTCATTATTCTCAATCTGGCCGTGGGTGGTAACTGGCCGGGGTATCCCGACGAAACGACTATCTTTCCCCAGCAGCTCCAGGTTGACTATGTTCGGGTCTATCAAGCCGGTTCATGATTAGCCGGCCTAGCACGAGGAAAATTATGACGACTCATCTTGACACTGAGACATTGCTTGCTCAACTCACACTTGACGAGAAGATTGCGCTGTTGGCCGGCGCCGATGCCTGGCACACGGTTGCTATTCCGCGGCTTGGGATTCCCGCCATCAAGGTTACCGATGGCCCAAACGGTGCACGGGGAAAAAGTCGTAATGGCATTCACACCTCAGCATGTTTTCCGGTAGGGGTCGCGATGGGCGCAACATGGAATCCTGAACTGGTGCGTCAGATCGGTGAAGCCCTCGCCGAAGAGACCAGGGATAAAGGGGCACATATCTTACTGGCGCCAACCGTCAATATTCATCGTTCACCCCTGGCCGGGCGCAATTTTGAGTGTTTTTCCGAAGACCCCTACCTGACCGGTATCATGGCTTCGGCCTACATTAGCGGGCTGCAAAGTCGTGGCATCGGTGCGTGTATCAAGCACTTTGTCTGCAACGATTCAGAATTTGAGCGGTTTAGCATGAGTTCAGATGTTGGCGAACGGGCACTCCGCGAAATCTATCTGCGACCATTCGAGATGGCAATACAGCGTGCTCGCCCCTGGGCGCTTATGTCGGCGTACAATCGTATCAACGGCGTTTGGGCTAGCGAGAATCGTCGTCTTCTCGTTGACATTTTGAAGGGGGAATGGCAGTTCGACGGCCTGGTCATGTCCGACTGGTACGGCACCTACAGCGAGCACGCTGTGAACAACGGCCTCGATCTGGAAATGCCCGGCCCGGCTCGCTGGCTCAGTCGCGAGCGAGTACTTTCAGCGCTGGAACGCGGTGCACTGAGCGAAGACGAACTCAACGATAAGGTACGGCGTCTCTTGCGGACGATAGAGCGGGTAGGTGGCTTCACGCACCCAATACCGGCTTCTGAACAGGCAAATGACCGACCGGCACATCGGGAGCTTATCCGACGAGCCGGGATTGAATCGATTGTCCTGTTGAAGAATGACCGCCGCGTGTTGCCCCTTAATGCCACACAGCCGCAAACCATTGCCGTTATCGGGGCTAATGCCAACTGGGCGGCAATTATGGGTGGCGGCAGCTCAGAAGTAGCCCCCCATTATGTCGTGACACCGTTGCAGGGTATTCGGGCACGGGTTGGTGCACAGAGTGTGGTCGAATATGCAATGGGTTGTCCAATCTTTCGTCGGCTTCCAAACATCGAAACAACCTGGCTACGAGTTCCCGATAGTGATCGGCGTGGCGCCCTGCTCGAATATTTCGCTCTTCCTGATCTCAATGGCGCACCAGTGTACTACGAGTATCTGAGCACGCTCGAAGCAAGCTGGTTTGGCGATCAGATTGAAGAACTACCCAACCCCACCTTCTCAACCCGACTGAGCTGCGATCTAATCCTGCCTCGCAGCGGACGATACCAGCTTGGGCTGGCGTGCATTGGTCAGGCCCGGCTCTGGTTGAACGATGAGTTGTTGATTGATCTATGGGAAAAAGCTCTGATGGATGGTAGTGACACACGCCGTACCGTAAGTCTGGATGCTGATCAACGTTATCGACTAACGGTAGAATTCCGTTGGCCTGAAGCCGGTAACTGGCGCGGCCTGCAGGTTGGCCTGTTGGCCGAGAGCGAGCACGATCCGATTGAAGAGGCGGTTACGCTGGCATCCCGCTCGGATGTAGCGATTGTGTTTGCCGGTCTGACCAAAGAATGGGAAAGCGAAGGGTTTGATCGCAGCGACATGGAACTACCTGGCCGCCAGAATGAGCTCATCCACCGCGTTGCAGCCGCCAATCCGAACACGATTGTGGTTCTCAACGCCGGCTCACCGCTCAGTATGCCCTGGCTAAACGAGGTAGCCGCAGTTGTACAAGCTTGGTATGGAGGGCAAGAAGCTGGCAATGCCATTGCCGATGTGTTGTTCGGTCTTGCTGATCCAGGTGGTCGTTTACCAACCACTTTCCCCAAGCGACTGGCTGATAATCCAGCCTACATCAATTATCCTGGTGAAAACGGGCATGTGCTTTACGGCGAAGGGTTATTCGTCGGCTATCGCTACTACGACCGCAAAGCGGTTGAACCACTCTTCCCATTTGGCTTCGGCCTGAGTTATACCGAGTTTAGCTACAAGAATCTACGCCTTTCGAGTGATACTATTCGTGCCGATGAAACCCTTACCGTTCATGTCGATATTACCAACATCGGTTCACGTACCGGCACGGAAGTAGTGCAACTGTATATCCGCGATAACGCGGCGCGCCTGATGCGTCCTGACAAAGAACTAAAGGGGTTTGCAAAAGTTGAATTACAGCCCGGTTCAACTACAACCGTAACTTTTACGATTGATCGGGAAGCGTTGAGTTACTACGATCCCGCTGTTCCTGGTTGGATTGCCGAGCCGGGTGAGTTCACGGTGCTCATTGGACGTTCGGCCAACGATATTCGGTTGAGCGCAACATTTCAACTGGTAGCAGCGGAAGCATGAACGAAGACGGATAGAGGTAAGCGGGGAACAGAGTGAAAAGCAGGGGCGAGTGAGGAACTCGCCCCTGTTGTGATATTGATCGTCGTTGGTCAGGCAGAGACCATTGCTGCCTTCTGCTTCGCCTTCTCTTCTTCAACCAGCACCCGGCGCAGCACCTTCCCAACTAGCGTCTTCGGTAGCTCACTACGGAACTCGACCTCACGCGGCACTTTATACGGCGCAAGGTGCAACTTGCAGAACTCTTTGATCTCTTCAGCGGTTGGGTTCTCGCCCGGCTTAGGCACGATAAAAGCCTTCACCGTATCATCACCACGCTGCGGATGCGGTATTCCCACCACCACTGCTTCCATCACCTTGGGGTGCATGAAGAGCACTTCCTCGACATCGCGGGGCAACACCTTCAGACCACCCACGTTGATCATGTCCTTCTTGCGGTCAACGATGTAGAAGTAGCCGTCTTTATCAACACGAGCAATATCGCCGGTATGCAGCCAACCATCGGCATCAATGGTTTGGGCGGTTTCTTCGGGACGTTGCCAGTACCCCTTCATCACCTGCGGCCCACGTACACACAACTCACCGGTCGCCTCACTTCCCGGTTCGATCTCTAGACCGGTATCGAGATCGATCACCTTTGCTTCCGTATCCGGCAGCGGAATCCCAATACTTCCGGCGCGTCGCTCACCGAACACCGGGTTGCAGTGGGTAACCGGGCTAGCCTCAGTCATCCCGAAGCCTTCAACCAGCCGACCACCGGTAAGCTGACCAAACTTCTCCTGAACCTCCATTGGTAACGGAGCCGACCCGCTGAGACACGCCTTCACACTGCGCAGATCATACTCGTTAACCTTCGGATGGTTGATAATACCGATATACATGGCCGGTACGCCGGGGAAGAGCGTACAACGCTCACGCTGAATCACGTTCATCACGTTATCGATAGGCCGTGGACTGGGCACAATCACAATCTCGGCGCCAAGATGAATGCTATACAGCATAGCTACTGTCATCCCGTAGACGTGGAAGAAGGGAATAGCTGCCATCATCTTCTCGGCGCCAGGTTCGCCACGTGGCAGCCATGCCGCGATTTGCAACGTGTTGGCGACCAGGTTGCGGTGAGTCAACATAGCGGCCTTGGGCAAACCGGTTGTACCACCAGTGTACTGGAAGAGGGCCACATCGTCTGGTGACAGATTTACCTTTGGCGGAGTAGGACCATACTTTTCAAGCAAGTGCTGGAAGAAGAAGATGTCTTGCTCTGGCATGACCTCAACCCATTCAGGAGTCTTCTTCTGGGCACTCTTCACCAGCAGATTCGAGGGGAAACCCAGCGTATCGAAGACATGCGCTACAATGACTCGCTTCACCGGAGTCTCGGCGCGTACTTCTCGCAAACGCGGCCAGAAGATATTAAGCAAGACGATAGTTTCAGCTCCTGAGTCGTGCAACTGATGTTGCAATTCGCGCCCGGTGTAGGTCGGGTTCGTATTGACAACAATTGCCCCTAACCGCATACAGGCGAAAAAGGTGATGACATAATGCGGCGAATTAGGCAACATAATCGCCACCCGATCACCCTTGCGCACCCCAAGCTGATAGAGCGCCGTTGCCATCCGGTCAACTTTTTCGTTTAACTGCCGATAGGTGAGCTTGCCACCAACCGTAAAGCGCCCGCCAAGGAGATAGCGTAAAACGAAATTTGTTGCAGTGTGATCGGCGTAGGTCTTGGCGCTGTTGCTCAACATATCATTGAGCGTGATGTCAGGATACGTCAGCGTCTTTGGTACGCCCGGTTCATAGTACGACAACCAAATCTTTTCCAAGTGGCACCTCCTTGCGCTTTGATCGGGTAGCGATCATTGATTTACCGGATACTTTTACGATGAAGAAGACAACGTTTCATCGTAGAACCAGATTGGCAACCCTTCCCCTCGCCCCCTTCTGCGCTCAAGAGAGCAGCGAAAGGGGGAGGGTTCCGCCTACACATCGTCGCGTAACCAGCCTCGCTCGCGAGCGATAAACTTGATTGTAGCATCATCTGGTGGATACAGACCGGCAGCCTGATATGCATAGGCCAAAAGTGCTGCACCACCAATTAACCCGATAATAAGCCCCAGGATGAAGGTAAAGGCACCAAATACCTGTTTCATAGAACCTCCCCGTGTCTATTCCCATGCTGATTGGGGAAATACACTTCGATTGTACCACATTTTAACGTCGTTGGAAGTGGATCGGTTATAATAGGGCTATCACGATGTTGCTCATTTCCAACATACCACATCATCACCGTTCTCTGGTCGCAAAGATCGTTCCCATCAAGGCCTACCTATCGATTACTGACGAATGATGACTAAGTTTAAGGAGTTGACCCATGGCCAAAGTAAAGATGACGCGAGGCAAATTTAACGGGATTCAAGCTTGTGCAGATGCTAACGGCATTATTGCCGCAGCGGCAATGGATCAGCGCGGTTCATTGAAGAAGGCGATTGCTAAAGCCCGTGGCGCCGAAGCAACGAGCGAAGATTTAACCGTGTTCAAAACAGCCGTTACCCGCATTTTGACCCGCTATGCCAGTGCCATTTTGATGGATCCCGAATATGGGTTACCGGCCATTGCGCAACGTGCGCCGGGTACCGGTGTGTTGCTGGCTTATGAAAAGACCGGCTACGATGCCTCGGTACGCGGACGTCTGCCCGATCTGCTCGATACCTGGAGCGTGCGACGCCTGAAGGAGGCTGGCGCGGATGCGATCAAGATTCTCCTTTATTACAATCCCTTTGATGATGCGGCAATCAATGATGTAAAGCACGCTTTCATCGAACGAGTCGGCGCGGAGTGTGCGGCAAACGATATTCCATTCTTCCTCGAGCCTATTGCTTATGACGATACGGTTGGTGATGAGAAGAGCTTTGAATTCGCGTTGGTCAAACCAAAGTACGTGACTGCGTACATGGCCGAGTTCTCCAAGCCGCAGTACGGTGTTGATGTGCTGAAGGTGGAAGTGCCGGTGAATGTAAAGTTTGTTGAGGGTATGCGAGTTTTTTGCGGCCAGAAAGCGTATAGCCGCGAAGAGGCCAAAGAGTACTTCCGCCAGGCAGCCGATGCCGCTCGTAAACCCTTTATCTATCTGAGCGCCGGTGTTTCCGATGAGGTGTTCCGTGAGACGCTCGAACTGGCCGCCGAGGCCGGTACACCATTCGCCGGTGTCCTGTGCGGACGCGCAACTTGGCAAGACGGTATTCCGGTCTACGCGCAGCAGGGCCTTAGTGCACTCGAATCATGGCTGGAAGATCGTGGTGTCGCCAACATTACCGCGCTAAATGAAACCCTTGCGAAGGGTGCCAAGCCATGGTGGACGATCTACGGCGGTTTGGATAATATCGAGGTCGTAGACTTGCCAGTCTTGAATTAGCTTCTCTCTTTACCTTAGCGAACGACCCTGCTGAGAGCTAGATCAGAAACTCGGGTTTCTGATCTGGCTTCTTCCGTATGCAGGAGGAACATCGCGTAGAGGCGACGCATACGTCGCCTCTAACCATTGTCAAATAGCGATTCGTCGGGTTGCCATTCCGCAGACGGTCATGCTTTGTGCGCAACCACTAAGAGTCTGATCAAAAACGTTTCATTAGGCACGTACTGTTCTCGTGCGACTATCGCGTGAGGGGTTTCCAGCGTTCTTTCTCTCAGCCCCACGTTCCCCCTTCCTCTCCTCCACGAGGAGAGTAAGGGGAGGGCCACCAGGCGTGCTCCGCAGCACCGGCGTTAAACCGTCGCGAAGACGCATGTGCTGTCCGCCAACGTTTCCCTGACCATTATGGAGATGCCATTATCAAGCCGCATCAAAAGCCCAGGTTTTTGATCACGCTCTCAGGTGATTGCATCGGTTGGGAGTCATCGGCAAGCGACACTGGGGCACAACCCATCTGTAGGGGCACGGCGCCGCTGTGTCCCTCCAGGTGATTCCGCCGACATCAAGTTAGGCGTCTATCGTCACGTGATGATAGGTGTTCTGATAGGCTCTAAACGATTGTTGGTAATGAGTTCGCAACCAGGCGACCTTGGTCAACGATCAACTGCTCATCGACACGTAGACTGGCGCCATTGATCACGAAATCAAGATTGAGCGATGAGATACTCGCACCTCTTAGATACCGGTCCTTACCGAAGGCAATACATAGTGCTCCTTGAACGTGCTGGTCGGCCATTGCCCAGCCAAGGGGCTGGAGTAAACGCGGATTAAGACCGATCCCGACATGCGTGATCTGACGGGAAGAACCATCGTGACGGTCGAAGAGTTCAATCAGACGATCAGCACCGCTCACCGCTTTGATCTGTGTTACTCGCCCACTACTTATGTGGAGATGCACGGCACGAGCCGGACCTGCGACCGGCAAAAAGAGGTCACCTTCAGCGCGATCTGCAATAACAGTGGTATACACTGATCCAGAAGGCAGGTAACTGATTATTGCATCTCTTGCGCCAACGGGTGCTGTTAGACGGCCCATATCGTATAGCCATGGCTGATGGTCACGGTGAAGATGTAATTCATACCCTGGCCCACTGCTAATAGTAATAGTTGCAGCGCTGTTCAGTACAGGCATGAGCCGTTCGGTGATTGCCCGTAGTTCATTCGGTTCAACCAACAATGCGGGCATCATGCGCAATTCTAGCTCCTCGTGGCTCAATCCCAATTGGGCTGCTTTGCCAATCGTTGGAATGGCCGCAATGACCTGTGGGATACATCGATCTTCGCGAATCTTCTCCAGACGGTTATAAGCAGTGCAAAAAGTGTGCAACGCCTCATCCGTTATCTGCGACAGATTCGGATAAGCACCAACGAGGAGTAGCGAACGATCAACCTGATATAACCATTCAGCGTATCGCCGACCACGGGTGGCGAGCGTATCCGGCGATGTCGTTACCAGCAACCGTTCAACCTGCTGAGCTGGCAGCACAGAGACGAGCGGTTCGGCCCCAACGCTTTCAAGTGCCAGCAAGACGGCATGGAGCAATCGTTGATTACCAGCCTCATCACGTACCTCGATCAATTCACCGCGTTGGGCGCCCAGTGCGTCAACCAGTCGTCGTGCCAGTTGATCCCAAAGACTCTCGATCATGGTCTGCCCCTTATAGTAATGGAATGTACTGATAGTTTGGTGGCACGAAGAAGCTCCCTTCGGTTACCCCCTGTGGCGCACACTGACGCAAGCGGCGCCCTAACTCAGCGGCACTGATGTCGTTGTGGAGATAAGCAAGGAATGCCTTACTCACCGCCATCACCTGATCAGCCGATTCGTGTACAAATTCTAGCCGGTAATGCGCAATACCGGCAGCACGCCAGCGATCAATGTATTTACTCGCTTCCTGGGCTTCAGCACCAAATACCGTATTGCGACAACCGACATCGGCAATCACTGGATGGACAAGTCCCTCCGTATCACGGAGTGCCACACGATGCCGTTCACACGGGCGTCCACAATCTTTGTAGCTGGTGCCGGTCGACAGAAAACGACAGAACACACAGTGTTCCGTATGAAAGACCGGCAGATGGTGGTAGGCAATGACTTCAATACGACTGCCGCCAATCCGCTCGGCCAGATGCGCGATCTGTTCAGCGTTGAGGTCATGGGTCGGGGTCAAGCGTTTTAATCCCAGGCCCAGTAACAGATCGGCTGTAAGGACATTAGCCGCATTCAGACTGAAATCACCGGTGAGTTCGAGCGCGGGATCATCACGCAGCAGCTCGAGCAGACCGGTTGAACGTACCAGCAGGGGAGCGTTTAGTTTGCGCAGAAACCGTACTACTCGCTCATCTTCAGGCTTGAGAATGCGTGGCGCTGCAATTCGGGCAGGAATACCGGCATCACGAATCTGGGCCAGTGCCGGTTTCAACCCTTCAAGATCAAGATAATCGAGTGTGATGCTGGCCGGACGCAGGGCAATCGCCGCCGCCAGTTGTTCCGGCGAGCGAACCAAGAGGTGCAAATGAAAAACATCAGCGGGTGCTGTCGGGGTGACAGCCGTAAGCAGTTCGTCTAACACCTGCCCTGGTTCACGGATCGTGTATGTTGGTGGTTGTCCCTGTAATGCTGCCAGCGCTGTTGTCGCCTGACGTCGTAATTGATTAAGCAGCGATACCGGTACAAAGGGGTTCCCCTCAATCTGGGCAGTCAGTTCGGCCAGCAGGTAGGGAGTATCACCTAACCGACCTAACTGTTCACGCAGCATTGATTCGTCGAGTGGGCGATGTTGAGCTGGTGTCAAAGGAGACTCGCTGCGCACCGTTACACACAACGTCGGCTGTTCAATCAGTGTCCAGCGCAGTTCAAGAGCATTCCCGACACGTGCCTGCACATCAACGCGCACCGGTTGACGGCGTACCGGTGCGGCTGGTTGCACGAAGGGGCGGGCGATACGCTCTGTATGCGGATCGGCAGTGCGCCACAGCAGATCACCAACACGAATACGACGTGGATTGATCGCACCTTTAACAAATCGGATTGCCAGCAGACCGTCGCCGACCGCTTCAACGGCCACGATTCGTCCACCCTCCTCTGGTTCTTCGGGGCTACGCCAGTCGGCTGCATCAAACACCACTCCATCACCAGGTTTAAGCGGAGCTGCCTCACGGCCAGGCTCAGGCTCAATAATGATGACATCAGGACGTACTCGAACGACGCGCCCCATCAGTAATCCGCGATGGCGAGGCGCACGCCCCTTGACGACTGCCTGATGATTCGTCCCGTGTAGAAAATGTGGTCCCAACCCACGTGAGTAGACCTGTTCGAGGTGCAGACGGTCGGCGATAGTCAGATCAGGCGGTAAGCCAGCCCAGGCTGCATCGAGAGCACGTCGGTACATGTGGGTCGTAATCGCCACATATTCAGCATCTTTGTAGCGCCCTTCGATTTTAAGCGCACTAACACCGAGGCGGGCAATCGTTGCCATCTCATCAATCGCCGCCAAATCGCCCGGCGAGAGAAGATAGCGGGCAGCACCCAGGGGATGATGTCGTCCATCAACAATCAAATCGTAAGGCAGCCGGCAAGCCTGAGCACACTGACCACGGTTGGCACTGCGCCCACCCCACGCCTCCGAAGAAAAGCACTGGCCGGAATACGACACACACAGCGCGCCGTGTACGAACATCTCTAGCTCGATCGGACTCCGTGATCGAATAGCCGACACGTCCGCCAGTGACAACTCGCGGGCCAATACCACTCGTGCGACCCCATAGCGTGCAGCGAGCATGACCCCCTCGGCGCTGGTAATACTCATCTGCGTGCTGCCGTGGATCGGGAGATCAGGCACGATACGGCGCGCCAACGCTGCTACGCCGAGGTCTTGCACGATAATCGCATCAGCACCGGCAGCAGCAATTTCGGCCAGTGCCGTGGCCGCTGCTCGTAGCTCGTGATCAAACACCAGCGTGTTGAAGGTTACATAACCCTTCACCCCCCGCCGATGGAGCGTCTTCATCACCTCCGGTAGTTCACTCAGGCTAAACCCTACCTTAGCCCGCGCCGTGAAATGGGTAAGCCCAAAATAGACTGCATCCGCTCCGGCTTCGATAGCGGCATGCAGTTGTGGCCAATAACCGGCTGGGCTCATAATTTCGGGTTTACGCATATTCCTGCTCACTTCTGTAGGCTGTTCTTGTTCAAGCACCTGCAAACCGTCGCCGATGAAACGATTGCGCATAATCGTTGCTTCTCGCACCCAGGCTAGCCATCAGATTTCAGGTGCGGTGAATTTTGAAAATCGACAGATACATATTTGTGGCGTAGCCACAATGACGACAATGATAACCATCAAGCCCTACTTTGCGACTCACCCCGTGCTGGCGATCAATGAGGGTCGCATGGCACATCGGGCAGCGCGTAGCCTGATTCGCTTCCTGACCGTAGATAAACTGCAACCCACCCTCGTGCCCAATCCGACGTGCTCGCATCGTTGCTGCGGCTGTTTCACTGCCGGCATCACCTGGTAACACGTGCCACGGCGTCGCTTCACCGAGCGTCGTCTTTATCCAATCAACCAGATCGCGCAGCTCATCGGGATGATCGTTGACACCATGGTGAATACGAGTGGTAATTTCAATGTGACACTTCCAGCGGTGGTACGCCTCTTCCGCGAAACGTAAAATCTGGCGCCACTCGCTGATACCACCTAATCGGTGATATGCGTGATCTGAGAAGCCTCGCAGATCGAGACTGATGCCGTTTAGATATGGACCAAGTTCACTCAACGCTTCCAGACTGAGCATGCCACTCGTGACGATGGCCGTATAACGGCTGGCAGCACGGCTCAGTTGGAGCAAGGCCAACAGGTATTCAAAGTTCACCGCTGGCTCAGCAAATGCCCACACTATTCCTCGACAAAGTCGCTCAAGCGCGAAATCAGCAGCGCGCTGCGGATCAAGCCGCCGCTGCTTCGACGGATCGGTTGGTAGTGCACCGTAAGGCCCTCGCTGTTGGTCGAGTGGGAGCGCATACCCCCAACCCCCAATTGCCAGTACAGTCGTATCAGGAAAAAAATGCCAGAGCCGGTAATCTTCTATCGGACCAATAGCGGCGCCGCTAATCAGTCCATGATTCAGCAGCTCGATCCCTTCGGCCCGACCTATCCGCATCTGACAGCGGCCAATCTCACCCGGCGCCAATGTACAACGCCACTGGCAAGCCAGACACTGATATGTATTGTCGGCAAGCGGCTGCGCTAATGTAGCCAGCGATGACATATCCTCTTTGCCTCTCTTACTGCTCGGCCGTCACGTCTTCCTACTGGCAATTTGCCATATCTTCGAGTATAATGCCAGAGGCAGCGGAGGGAAAGATTCCCTCCGTGCACTATCTGTTACGTATTAGTGTAGCATAGAGCACGCAATATGATATTATGAACGACTATCCTCCACCATCAGAACCGCTTATGACCGACCTGGAAGCAGCCTCGGTACGTCAGCCCCATACTCCTGTTCGTTACGTAGTACGTGAACTTCTGGAAACTGCCGTTTTTATTTTGCTCGTTTTTTTGATTGTGCGCGGTGTCGTGCAAAACTTCAAAATTGAAGGCTCAAGTATGGAGCCAACGCTGCACACCGGTCAGTATATTTTAGTGAACAAGCTCATCTACTTTCATTTCGACCTGAATGCACCTCTGCGCCTGCTTCCCGGTCAAGCTGATTTACCGCCACGGATCGTATACCCCTTTCGTCAACCGCAGCGGGGCGATATTGTTGTCTTTGAGTATCCCCGCGATGTACGAAAAGATTATATCAAACGGGTCATCGGTTTACCGGGTGAGGTGATCGAGATTCGAGAGGGAAGCGTGTACATCGACGGAAAGCGTCTCGATGAACCGTACCTGCGCGGCGCTTCAACGTACTGCCTTAGCGGGTATCGCTGTGCCCAGGGACCGATCACTGTTCCGCCTGGAAGTATTTTTGTAATGGGCGATAATCGGGGAAATAGTTCTGACTCACGTGAATGGGATGCGCTACCGCTTGATCGGGTCGTTGGGCAAGCCTGGCTCATCTATTTTCCGTTTAGTGACTGGGGATTAGTTCCGCACCATCGCTACGATATCGACACTGTAGCCACACGCTGAAAAGTTATTCTCCTTATGCACATTGCAATTAACGCTCATTTGCTTGCTCATACCCATTCGTTTCGTCGGGCTGGTGTCTCACACTACATCGAACAAGTGCTCCTTCATTTGGCGCAGATCGATCATGTCAACCGCTACACGGTGTATACAACACGGGGTCTCGATCAGGGAGCCCTTGGCCTACCGGCAAACTTTGTCGTGAAACCTTCGCGATTGCCGACTATCAATCCACGCATTCGTATCCCATGGGAACAGGGAATTGCACCGTTGATATTGCGCGGCAATGCCGATCTCTATCATGGGTGTCTCAACGTGGCTCCATTGTTGAGTCCGGTACCGACGGTCATTACCATCCACGATCTAGCCTTCATTCGTTTCCCACAGACCTTTCGCGCCTACAACCGTATCTACCTCGATCTGGCAACTCGACTCAGCGCCTGCCGGGCCAGCCGGATTCTTGCGGTATCTGAACATACCAAACGTGAGGTCGTTGGGTTGCTCGGTGTTAATCCAAACCGTGTGATTGTGACGCCCAACGCTGCACGTAGCCACTTTCGCCCACCAGAAGCGGCAGTGCTGGCTCAATTCCGTATCCGTCATCAACTACCCGATCAGTTCATTCTCTATGTCGGTACGCTCGAACCACGCAAAAATCTGACAACCTTGCTCGAAGCGTTTGCTCTGCTGCAACGCCGTATACCGTCGATCCCCCTACTGATCGGGGGTGGTAAGGGTTGGATGTACGAGCCGATCTTTGCCCGCCTTGACCAGTTACAGTTGCGTGATCGGGTGAAATTCGTCGGCTATATTCCTGAAGAAGAATTGCCACTCTGGTACGCAGCGGCAACGGTCTTTGTCTTTCCTTCTATCTACGAAGGGTTTGGTATGCCTCCTCTTGAGGCTATGGCGTGTGGTACACCGGTCATTACCTCTAATACCTCAAGTTTACCTGAAGTTGTCGGTGATGCCGGTCTAATGGTTAACCCAACCGATACGCAGGCTCTGGCTGAGGCAATCTATCAGCTCCTGACCGATCCTGATTTGCGGAACGAGTTACGTACACGCGGCCTGGCGCGTTCCAAACACTTTTCCTGGGCTAAAACGGCGGCTGCGACGTTAGCAGCGTATCACGCTGCGTTGACAACCCCCTCTGATGGGATATAATGAATTGAGATATGTAATACCCACAGCGAGATCGCACAGGGAAGGAGCACGGCTATGATCGGTGGTCTGGGTTGGGGTGAGCTTTTAATCATCCTTATTATCGTGATTGCGATTTTTGGTGCTGGAAAGTTGGCCGGTTTGGGTGGTGCACTCGGCAGCAGCATTCGCGAGTTCCGCAAGGCAGTCAGAGGTGATGACGAGCCACGGAACGATACCAAGACCGAGGGTGAAACGAAGGCTTAAACGGCAGCAGATGGGTGTTTCTGTTATTACCAGAGTATTCCTCTCTGGATAAGTCTTCTCATTGCCACCTCAGCAGAAATTGCTGTGTCGGTGTGTATTGACCCAGATCGGAGAAATATTCGTAACGCGACGGGAATGGTGCTGAGCGTATGCTGCGGCACGTTGTTCCTGGAGCGTAGACTCGCATGATCTGGTTGTGGGGCAGGTCAGCGACCTGCCCCTGTTGACCCTGCAATAATGCCCTATGAAATCCGAAACTGATTTTTTCGATCAGGCAACCATTATTGTCCGTGCCGGTAACGGTGGAAACGGCGCCGCCACATTTCGGCGCGAAAAGTATGTCCCGCGTGGTGGCCCTAACGGTGGCGATGGCGGTCGGGGCGGGCACGTTTACTTAATTGCCGATCCTGAATACAATACGCTGCTCCATTTCCGCTATCAGCGCAAATTCGTTGCCGAAAATGGTGGTCACGGCGGTAAGAATGCGATGCACGGGCGAAACGGTGCTGATGTGTATGTGCCGGTTCCGCCAGGTACCGTAGTACGGACAACTATCGACGGCGTGACCTACAGTGTTGATCTGGCCCGCCCTGGTCAGCGGTTGCTCGCTGCTCGCGGCGGACGTGGTGGACTGGGGAATATTCACTTTGCGACATCAACCCGACAGACACCGCGCCTTGCCGAATTGGGTGAACCCGGTCAGGAGCTGACACTTGAGCTTGAACTGAAAATGCTGGCTGATGTGGGGTTGATCGGTTTTCCGAATGCCGGAAAATCAACCCTGCTCTCAGTGATCAGTGCTGCCCGTCCCAAAATTGCCGCCTATCCCTTCACGACACTCACGCCTAATCTCGGTATCGTTGAAGTTGGTCTCCAACGCTTCGTTGTCGCCGATATTCCCGGTCTGATCGAAGGTGCTCATGCGGGTGTTGGCCTCGGTCACGACTTTTTACGTCACGTTGAGCGGACGCGCCTGCTGATCCACATCATCGACGCCGCAGGTGTCGATGGCCGTAAGCCGTGGGAAGACTACGAGCAGATCAACACCGAGCTGCGCCTCTATCAGCCCGAACTCGCTCAACGTAAGCAAGTGGTGGCGCTTAACAAAGCCGACTTGCCCGCCGCACAAGAGAATTTGCCAATTCTCCGGGCGCGTTTACCGGTCGCCCCGGAAGACCTCTTCGTCATTTCGGCGGCGACCGGCAGTGGTATCGAGCCACTGCTGCAACGGGTAGCCGAACTACTCCGCGCCGATCCCCCCCCACAACGCGATCCGGTCGATCCTGATGAACCACCGTTGCAGTGGCCGTTGCCGCCAGTTGATGAGAATGCCTTTACAATTGAGCGTGAAGACGATGGCTTTCGGGTGCGTGGCATCAAGATCGAACGCCTTATCGCGATGAGTAATCTGGATCAGGATGAAGCAATTGACCGGATTCAACGTGTCCTTGAAGCCAGTGGTATCAACGAAGCCCTGATCGCAGCAGGCGTTCAGGATGGTGATGTCGTGCGGATTGGACGAGCAGAGTTGGTCTGGGATGATAGTGGACGACATGCGCTATGACGACAACTGATAACGCACCGGCTTCTACGCCTCCAACACCATCCGCACCGCCGACCGATCAGATCGTGCAAACCCATCATACCGTGACGATCAACAGTGTTGCCGTGAACTATACGGCAACAACTGGGATCATGATCTTGAAGGAAGAGGTTGAAAAAGACGGTGTACGAACTGGCGAACAGGCACGAGCCGGTATCTTCTTTGTTGCATATACTCGTGATGATGTTACCGATCTGAGTCGGCGTCCGATCACATTTGCCTTCAACGGCGGTCCTGGCTCATCATCGGTATGGCTTCATCTCGGTTTGCTTGGGCCGCACCGTGTGCGGATGCAAAAAGATGGCTGGCCGCTTCCGCCACCAGGACAACTGATCCCCAATCAGTATTCGTTGCTCGATGTCAGTGATGTAGTCTTTATTGATCCGGTGAGTACCGGCTATAGTCGCCCAGTGACCGGTGAATCGGCCAAGCAGTTTCACGATTTTCGTAAAGATATTGAGTCGGTGGGTGACTTTATCCGGCTTTACGTGAGCCGCTATGGACGCTGGCTATCGCCAAAATACCTGGCCGGAGAAAGCTACGGTACCACGCGGGCGGCCGGTCTGGCCGGGTATCTGCAAGAGCGCCATGGCCTCTATCTCAATGGTCTCATCCTCATCTCGGCTGTGCTCCACTTCCAAACCCTCTCCTTCGATCATGGTAACGACTTACCGTACCTACTCTTCCTGCCATCATACACGGCTACCGCATTCTATCACCAACGACTCGAACCGGAGCTACAACGCGACCTGACAACCACGTTACGCGCTGCTGAAGCCTTTGCTCTCGGTGAATACGCACTGGCGTTGTTGCAAGGCGATCAACTCGACTCGGCTACCAGCGAGCACATTGTTACCCAACTCGCCCGCTACACTGGTCTCAGTCGCGATTATATTCGGTGGTCGCGATTGCGCATCCGTGATGACCGGTTCGTCAAAGAATTGCTGCGTGACCAACAACGAACGGTTGGCCGCCTCGATAGTCGCTTTACCGGTAGTGATCGTGATGCAGTTGGTGAGACGGTTGAGTTTGATCCGAGTCTCAGTGCTATTATTGGCCCCTACACGGCCGCCCTGAACGACTACGTGCGTCGTCAATTAGGGTTTAGCAGCGATCTTCCCTATGAAATCCTCACCGAACGGGTCTGGCCTTGGAGCTTCACCGATCATCAGAATCGTTACGTTGATGTTGCTGAGACACTCCGACGGGCTATGCACCGGAATCCAGCCCTTCGGGTTCACGTCGCGAGTGGTTACTACGATCTGGCTACACCCTACTTTGCCACTCGCTACACACTCAATCATCTCGCCCTCGATCCGGCTCTGCGCAGCCAGATTAGCGAGAGCTTTTACCCCGCCGGTCATATGATGTACATTCACGAACCATCATTAGCCGAACTCAAAACCGTGTTGGCCGATTTTGTTACCGCTTCCGAAAGGTGAACAGTGCACACGCATGAGGATTGCCAGATTACAGCCCAACGCAACACAATAGCGTTGGCCCACGGAAACGTCAGTTTTCTCGAATGGTCGAGCGATGGACCTGCTGTCTTGCTCTGTCATGGCATTACCAGCAGTGCCGCCACTCTCTGGCGATTAGGTGCCGATCTGGCAGCCGATGGCTGGCGAGTCATTGCCGTTGACTTACCTGGTCACGGCCAGAGCGATCTCAGCCCAGCTCATGACATAGACACCATTGCTGGGATCGTTGGTGACCTGATCCAGGTGATTGGTCTGACCGATCTGGCCCTGGTTGGTCATTCCTGGGGCGGCGCCACAACGCTGGCTCTGCTAACTGGGACGCATCCGGTACGCACGCAGATACGGTGCGCCATCTTACTTGATCCGTTGCTCAGGCAAGAAGCGGCTGTCGCACCTGGGTGGCTACCCCAATTTGCAGTTGGTGTCGGTCAACCGCCAGCAGAGACGCTGCCACGGTTGCGCGAGCTGAATCCTGACTGGCACCCCTGCGATCATTACTGGAAGGCACAGGCGTTGGCCGAGTGTCGTTATGAACAGGTCGCCGGTCTGTTCCTTATGCCAGAGGATTGGACGCTCATCCCGCGTCTGGCGCAGGTCCATGTACCAGTCCTTTTCTTGCTGGCCGATCCGGCGTATACCATTATTCCACCGGCACTCGAAGCCGAACTGCGTGCTGTCGCACCGTCAGAACAGGTCCAGATTCAGGTCATTCCTGGTACAACGCACAACATGCTGCGCGGGCCAGGGTATAGGCCGACGTACCAGGCCATCCGCCAGTTTCTGGGATAGATAAAAAAAGTGGTGGCAATGAGCCACCACCATCAATCCGAACAATGACCGGCGCAGACAGGGCGCTACATCGCCTCACGCCGTGATGGCGCCTGGAGGCTTGACGGCTGTTCGGCGGTATGATGCTGTTTGCGCACAAATTCACTATAGCGACGGGTCGAACGTGGATCACGATGACCGAGAATACGACGTACTACCTGTTCGGGATAGAACGTAATGAGAGCGGCTGCCGCTGTATGGCGAAGGTGATGCAGCGTATAGCGCGGTTGCTCGCGTCCATCAACCACATCCACCAGGCGGGCCGCCTTGCAGACTGCTACCCAACGACGGTGGAGCGTGTCGTAAGATGTCCGCGTTCCTCGTGATGAGCGAAACAGAGGCGTCTCAGGGGGTAAATGCTCCATGTCGCGCACCCAATACCGCAATCCACGTAGCGAGCGTGGCATCGCATCAGGGGTCAAGACAATCATCCGTTTCTTCCCACTCTTACTATCCCGGACCAACAACATCTCACGTCCAGGTTCAAGGATCACATCACCGAGATTCAGATTCAGGACCTCATCGGCACGAATACCGATTTCGCGCAATAAGGTAAAGATCAGACGGTACGGTTGTGGTGCGGCAGCAATTGCCTGATCCAGTGCCCGCAAGTCGGTCTCATTGGTAATCGGTTGCGGTCGATGTTCGGTTGGAAGTCGGCAACTAATCTGATCGACCGGATTGTGTGTCACGTAACCGCGCGTCTGGGCCCAGCGGAAAAAACGGCCTAGACTGGCAATGCGCCGATTCGTTGTTCCCGGTTGCTCCTGGCGATTAGCGAGAAACTGCTGGATGTCGGCGGTGGTAATGGCAGACAATTCCTGGCGTAAGACAGCACCGGCGGTTCGTAAATCACAACGGTACGAGGTAATGGTATTGTCACTCAGGCCATCCTCGTGCTTGAGATCGCGCAGAAATTGTTCTAACTCGCTGTTGATGGTCCGCACACACTGGCGACCAAATCCGTTTTCATCTGGCATAGGACACTCCTCTTTCCTGCTGTGATGACAACCTCTTCTTCTCATCATCCACAGCAAGCAGCTCACAGCACGTCGATCAGTGCTGTAAGCGGTTCCTCTCTGTTATGCCGATTGCACAGCCCCACACTGGGAGTGAAGAGCTGACCATTCCATACTCGGTAAAGCACTCGTTGCTGATAACGCGAGGATACCCGGGTACGAATTGCCTTTACCCATCCCCTTCCCAGAAAGACGCTCGGCGCGTGTGGAAGGCATAGTATTCCCAGCGCAATCCTGAACAGATTTACCACCATGCGCATCTAATTGCATTATAGCAAATGCTTCGACATCATGCTAGTTCTAAAAATGAATATTTTGCATGTCGGCAAGAAATTGAACAAGCCATCGAAGTAAGGCAGGGCCGACATATTTGACATCATTAAATTGTTGGGAATACCCGTCCGCATTATGACACAACAGAACCAATCCTGCAATACCTTCTTCCCGGCAATGAGGGCTTTTTAACGTTCTCACCCGGCCCTGGAGATTGGAGCGCAAAAAGAGGAATGAACGCTGAAGAGGTACCATCCTGCTCGAACAGAGGTCTACGGTTCGACCTCCCACGAGCGCGGCGATAATGCTCGTCAGTGTATTGTAGGGAAAGTTCCTCCTTGCCCGTGCTTGCGGGGGGCGGGGGACGCCAACCAATTTGTTGTTACGCACTGCATCATGCGGGTTAGCGGCTCGTGCTTGTGGTGGATTGCGCAGAGCGAGGCTGCTCGGCGGGTGTGAAAGACGTTCATCGGTGAATACGACCAAAAACTGAGACCTCTGAAAATCCCCGCCTTCCTCATTGGCATCATCATGGAGCTTGCCCGAATCTGGTATACTATCAATACAGGGTTAAATAGACACAGCAACCCTTGAGGTCAAGCTGACGGTAGTTGCTACAGAGGAGGTCTTTCGCATCATTCCATTTCACTATCAGAATAGACCATTCAAAAACGAGAGACAATCTAAAAGCATGTTAAAAAGTTCTGAAAGTCTAAGGTTTTTGCAATATGAACACAACAGGAGAAGAACGCAGCGAAATGCGTTGGATTCGGGTTGATTTGCACCTGCACACACCAGCTTCAGAGGATTACGCTGAACCGAACGTTTCTTACCTTGACATTCTGCAAGAAGCCGAGCGCCGTGGTCTTGAGATTATCGCGTTCACCGACCATAATACAGTCGCAGGATATGAGCAGTTTCAACGTGAACTTGAGTTTCTGACCGTACTGGAAAAGGCCGGTCGCCTGACAGGAGAGGAAGCAACGCGACTGGCAGAATATCGGCGTCTACTCGACAAGATTACCGTTTTGCCAGGTTTTGAGTTCACGTCACATTTTGGTGCCCATATTCTTGGCATCTTTCCACCAAATCGGCCGCTGAGTCTGATTGAAGCAACTCTGTTACAACTCGGTATTCCAGCCGAAGTTCTGAAGAATGGTGTGTGCAGTGTAGCTAATACTCGCCATGTAACCGAAGCCTACGAGATTATTCATCGTGCCGGAGGTATCGTGATCGCTGCTCATGCCAATGGACCAAACGGTGTCATTACCGAAACGCTCCGTTTAGGAACGAGCGGTCAGGCGCGGGTGGCTGTCACGCAAAGCCCGTATCTGCATGCGCTGGAGTTTATTAATTTCTATACCGATCACGAAAAGTTTACCTCGCCCGGTTTCTACAATGGGAAAACCGAGCATTACGAGCGCCGGATGTTTTGCATTCAGGGTAGTGATGCCCATCGCCTCCGTCGCCTACCCGAATCAGACGCCCAAGCGCTCCATCGTCACGGGATCGGTGATCGGTATTTCGAGGCGCTCCTGCCCGAACGAAGCTTCGAGGCGCTGAAGGCGCTCTTTTCTAGCCAGGATTTTGATCGGGTACGTGTACCGAAACGTGATCAGAAACAGTGGTCAATCGATGTCGCCCGTTTCAGTGGCAACAGTGAACGTCAGATACTGCACGCCGTTCATGATGCGGCGGCGGCTGTGTCACTCTGGCCCGACATTGCTGCGTTGGCCAATATTGGCGGCGGTGTTCTGATCATCGGCTGCGAACCGGGCGGCCAGGTGATTGGTGTTGAACGCCCTGATCAGGTGACCGAAGCACTCCGCCAGAGTATTGCCGAGCACCTTACACCTCAACCCTATCTGTCATTTGAGCTGATGCACTACGAAGGTCGTGATGTCATTCGGGTAGAAGTTAAGATGCAGGACCCGCCACCCTACGTTGGGAGTAACGGCGCCATCTACATCCGTCGCGACAATGAGACCGTGGTCGCCAATCGGAGCGAGATCATTCAGCTCTGCCGTCAGGCCATAGCGGTCGGAGAACCTTCAGCGCTCGACAATGGTGAAACGCTTGAATTGCCCCGTTCTGGCGTCGAGATTGTCAGTAGTCAGCGACGTGGTGGATCATGGGTGTACGAAGTACGCGATCTCCGTACAACTGTCGGTGTCACTCGTGATCGGGCACAGGGGTTGTGGGCCTACGCGATTGGACGCCACGAAGACCTACGGGAAGGTCGGATTGATCTCCAAAGCCAGGTACGCTGGCGCGGGCGGCTCGGTCTCTGGCGGGCCTATCGGCAGGGATCACGGGTGAAATATGATCTCGTACACCGCGATCAGAACGGTGTGATTGACCATATTTTCTACGGTGTCAGTGATTGGGGTCTCGGTGAGTCCTGGATGAGTCTCTTACAGGAAGCAGGGGCCCGCATTGAGACTGATACCGCCGATTTCGATCAAGAGGAGCCGCTCGAGCCAGTACCCCCACCTGACATCGAATCCTGGGGTGAACGGCGCATTCGCTGGCGCGGTCGCGGCGGCATTGTCCGCATTACCGTTGACAATGATGGTCTGCCACGGTTCGATCTGGTGATGAAAGATAAAGACACGGGCGTGGTACAGGAATACAATGGCGTCCCACGTGAGAAGCTGTCAGAGGCATGGCTGGCGCTCATCCGTGTACCACGCCCGCGCACCGGAATTGAAGTTGTGAATGCCGTCCGCGCAGAAGATGGTGACTGGCTCTACACCTTCCGTAATCTGCGCACAGGCGATGTGAGTGGCGCACCGTGGCGTTTACAAGACATCGAGCCTGGTACGGTACGTGAATATGCAGCACGAATGTACCACCAGGATATTCCACTCGATGAAGATAAGGTGCGATGGTGGGGGAACATTGGCTATCTGCGTCCGATGCGTTCACAGGTCGATCTGGTGTACGTTGATGAGCAGGGAACTACCCACATCTACTATGCAGCCCGACGCGATGAGTTGACCGGCGAATGGCGCGAGCTGCTCCAGTTGTACGGTGAGTAGTGAGCACAAGCGGATGTGTTCGCCCGTATCGGTAGCATAGGCGAAAGGTTTAGCGCCTATGCTCGACTAGATTTCGGAGGCACGATGAGTAAGCCGATAACTATCTTACTCGCCGATGACCATACCATGTTCCGGCAAGGCCTGCGCGAGATTCTTGAGCGTAAAGGCGGGTTTCAGGTTGTCGCCGAAGTACGCGATGGCGCGGCAGCCGTTGAGGCAGCTAAAACCACCTCTCCTGACATCGCCTTGCTTGATGTTTCAATGCCGGTGATGACCGGTATCGAGGCTGCTCGCCAGATTGCGCAGGTTAGTCCACAGACACGCTGTGTCGTCCTGACGATGCACCGCGATGAGCAAACAGTGCTCGAAGCACTGCGCGCCGGCGCTAATGCTTACTTGTTGAAAGATGCTGATGCAACCGAACTGATTGAAGCCATTCATGTGGTACATCGTGGTGAAGCAGCATTGGCCGGAAGTGCTGCGGCACGTGTCCTTGAACTTCTCCGTCGCAATGATACAATGCCAGCCTTGAATGAAGTATTGACGCCACGTGAACGTGATATTCTGGCGCTGGTTGCGCAGGGTGATGATAACCGGGCAATTGCACTCAAGTTGAGTCTGGCCGAAAAGACGGTTGGTAATCGTCTGAGCGAAATTTTTCAGAAACTAGGCGTAAGCAACCGCACCCAGGCGGCCATCGTCGCGGTGCAGCGTGGTCTGGTGCCACCACCAGAACTTCGCTAGCATGCCCGACGTGAAAGCGAAAATCTTGCGACAACTCACCGGCCTTCATCACGTTACTGCTATCTCAGCCACTATTCGCCAAAATTACGCTTTCTACAGTCGCGTTCTTGGGATGCGGCTGGTTAAACGAACCGTCAACCAAGATGATACCAGCGCTTATCACCTGTTCTACGCCGATGGCGCAGGTACTCCCGGTAGTGATCTGACCTTCTTCGATTGGCCATTGCCGCCTGAACAACGTGGTACTCGCAGTATTGTCCGTACTGGACTGCGAGTCAACGGAGCTAAAGCTCTGATGTGGTGGGCTGAGCGTCTGCGCACAACAGTGGGATGGGTCGGTGAAGTTGTGCAACGTGATAACCGTCTGACTCTCGACCTGGAGGATCCCGAAGGGCAACGGCTAATGCTCATTGATGATGGCGAGACTGGTGAGTTTGTGCCGTGGCAACACAGTCCGGTGCCTATTGAATATCAGATTCGTGGCCTGGGACCGGTGTTATTGAGTGTGCCTCGCCTCGAGTTGACTGATGCCATGCTCCGTGTGGTATTTGGCATGCAGCACCATCGCACATATGTGCACCCCGACTTCTCTGGACAGCCCGTACACGTTTACACGATGGGGGAAGGTGGCCCGGCAGCCGAAGTTCATGTTGTTGCTCAACCCAGTTTACCGCCAGCTCAAGCGGGCGCTGGCGGTGTTCATCATGTTGCCTTTCGGGTCTCTACCTTTGCCGAACATCAGGAGTGGGCGCGCTGGCTCGGTGAGTTGCGGATTCCCAATAGCGGGATCGTGGATCGCTATTATTTTCGCAGCATCTATGTTCACGAACCCAACGGCATCCTCTTTGAATTGGCTACCGATGAACCGGGTTTTGCTGTCGATGAACCGGCCGATGCGCTTGGCGAACGATTAGCACTGCCACCTTTTCTCGAACCACGACGAGCACAGATCGAGGCAGGATTGAAGCCGCTAGATACGGATTGACTACACCTCATCATTCTGTCAGGCAGAATCGCGGATCATAGCACGACTTTCAGCGTGCTCTGCTTCAGCAAACCTTTGCTTAGCAGACAGTATAACAGCGACGTAACACCGGCGAACATCTCGTACCTGGTGCCGATAACTCCCAACCTGTAGTCACCCAGGTACGCGGGCCGCCGAACCGCGTTGTGCGGTGGGTGGCTTGCACCCATCGGTTGGCAAACCAGCACCTCATCACTTATGGCGTGGGGATTCCCATACCCACATCCTGCGGTCAGCAGAGACGGCAATTCAGGTCCCCTCCTTCTTTCTAGTGGGAACTTCTCCCCATTCAGTCAGGAATGCCATCCCTTGGTTTGCGCTTTAGCGCTGGTTATACTGGTAGTGCATGTGAAAGCATCCTGTCTCGGATAGTATTGATAGATGTGGAGGAAACGCTGTGACAATGTTGGTCAATAGCTTGAAGACTGTTGGTTTGCTTGGTCTGCTCACCGGTCTGTTCATCGTCATCGGTGGTGCTATTGGCGGCCAGCTCGGTATGATTATTGCTCTTGTGCTGGCCGTAGCGATGAATATGGGTGCCTGGTGGTTCTCTGACACGCTGGCACTCAAAATGAGTGGCGCCCAGGAAGTCTCTCCTGATGAGGCGCCAGAACTTCACGCCATGGTTGAAGAACTGTCACGGCGTGCAGGTATTCCCAAACCGCGTGTCTACATTATCGACACCGATGCACCAAACGCCTTTGCTACCGGTCGCGATCCCGCTCATGGTGCAGTTGCAGTGACAACTGGAATTGCGCGATTGCTGACTCGTGAGGAACTTGCTGGTGTAATCGCTCACGAACTGGCCCACATTAAGCATCGTGACACCCTTATTTCTTCAATTGCAGCTACCATCGCCGGTGCTATTGGTATGCTGGCCGATATGGTCATGTGGGGGATGATCTTTGCCGGTCTTGGTGGTAGTGACGAAGAAGAGGATGGTGGCATTGCTGGTCTGGTCGGTGGCATACTAACAGCAATGCTGGCGCCAATCATGGCTCTGATTATTCAGATGGCTATCTCGCGCTCGCGTGAGTACATGGCCGATGCAGGCGGTGCGCAAATTCTCGGCAACCCGCTACCGTTGGCAAGCGCTCTTGAGAAACTAGAGTGGGCAGCAGGTCGTATGCCTATGGAAGATGTGCGTCCAGCAACTGCACACATGTATATTGTCAATCCGGTCCTTGGTGGCCTGGCCAGTCTCTTCCGCACTCACCCTGAGACCCATAAGCGTATCTCGCGTCTGCGTGCGATGGCGAACCGGGGCAACAATACTGCCATAGCGGTTTAGTAGCCAGGAGTATGTAGCGCGTTCACATAGATAGCTCCCCCCTCCCCCTTCGACGGGCATTACTCAATGGCGAGTGATGCCCGTTTTTGGCTTCCTGTGATGAGCATCGCAGATGTACCGACCTACTTACGCCGAGTGACGAGATAACCTTCGTCCTCGATCCTATACCACTTGGTGTTGAAATCGATGAAGAGACAGCATGGCGCTGCACTCTCGTTCCACCGCAGTACGTGGGTTGCATTGTGCGCAAAGATCAACCATAATGATGGTGAACCCCTATGACGAGGGTTGCCTGCCCATCAATCCTTCTGATAAGGAATAAACGATATTATGAAACGCAATCTCCTCAGCTCCCTTCTTCTCATCCTCCTGGCACTGGTAGGTTGTATGGCACCGGGTGATTCTGCGCCGGTAACACCTACTGCCGTATCGAAACCGGTTGTCGGCTCGACGAATGCCCCTCCCCGTCCGTCCACCGCTGTAGCAGAGAGCACTCCCGAACCCTCTTCTCAGATCGACGAGATCGCCTTGCTCGACGCAGCCAGGCGTCTGCCGCGTGATCAGATAGAGCTGGCACGACAACTCGGAAGCTGCCGACCAGCACCTGATGAGTGTCCGAATGTGGCGCGAACTGAACCGCTCGAGGTACAGGTTGGCGAGCGTCGCACGTTTTTTGTCACCGATTTCGGTACCGACACTCAATACGAGATTACTGCCGAATTGCGCTACGCTGGGCCGGTGGTGCTGATGTATGTCGAAGTTGGTGTACCCTACAATCAGGCTGCGCTTGAGCGGGCTGCCCGTACTTTTGAAAGGGAGATCTACCCGCGCACACGCGAGATTTTCGGCAGCGAAATTCAACCTGGTGTTGATGGTGATAACCGAATCACTATTCTCAATGCCGTCGAGCGGAGCAAGCAGATTCTTGGCTACTACTCATCGAGCGACTCGCTTCCCCGCCAGGTCAATCGCTACAGCAACGAGCGTGAGATGTTTTTTATGAACATCGATCTGATGCCATTTGATAGTGATACCTATCTCGATGTGCTAGCTCACGAGTTCCAACACATGATCCATCAGAATGAACAACCCGGCAGTGCGCTCTGGTTCAATGAAGGAATGTCACAGCTTTCGGAAGACTTGAACGGATTCCAGAGCGAGGGCTTTATTCCGCTTTACCTGCGCAACACTGATATTCAGTTGACCGGTTGGGGATTTGCACCCGGTCAGTCAGGTGTACATTACGGTGCAGCGCACCTCTTCATGCGCTACATCTACGCTCAATATGCCGGTAAAGAGCAGTTACGCCCTCTGATTCGGGCTGATGCCGGTAATAATTTGGAAGCATTTGTCGAGTTAGCGGCCAAAGTACGCCCTGATATTGGTCATTTCCGTCAGATCGTCGCCGACTGGGCCGTTGCGAACCTGATCAATGATCCACGGGTTGGCGATGGGCGATATACCTACGATACCGGCACTGAGCTATCCAATCTGCTCCCGCGTAAAGTACGACCGACACCGATTGGCAATCTCTATCGTGATGACGTTGTTCAATTTGGGATCGATTATCTCGCTCTTCCCCGCAAGACGCGAACAGTCATATTTCGAGGCGATCAGACGGTGCGTATTGCGGGTCAGATGCCACGTGGGCGCTACGCCTGGTGGAGCAACCGTGGCGATGACAGTATTGCGACCCTGACGCGGGTCGTTGATCTACGCAACGTAAGCTCGGCAACGCTCACATTCGATACCTGGTTTGAGATTGAGGATGATTACGATTACGCCTTCGTGACTGTCTCAACTGACGGGGGGCAAACCTGGGAGACACTGCCCGGCAAGTGGACAACCGACTACGATCCGCAGGGGGTCAATTACGGTCATGGGCTGACCGGCGTATCGGGACGACCGGACGCAAATCTGGAGGATGGTCTACGTGGTCTCTGGGTGACTGAGCAGATGGATCTTACCCCCTTTGCGGGCCAAGCAATTCTGTTACGTTTCTGGTCAATTAACGATCAGGGCGTGCATGCACCAGGTATGTTGATCGATAATATCGCTATTCCCGAAATTGGGTTTCGCGATGATGTAGAATCTGGTACCGGAGACTGGGAGGCTGCCGGTTTTGTACGGATAGACGGTGATTTGCCTCAACTGTGGGAATTACGACTGGTACGCACGGCTTCCGACGGTCGTATCACGGTGGAAGCACTTGTGCCAGACGCCGACGGTACCGCTACTGCAACGCTCAACTCCAACGAGCAAGGTGTGTTGATTGTCATTGCGGCTACGCCGCACAGTAGTGAACGGTCACAATATGAGGTGAGCTGCGCGGAATAATGGGATCGTAAGGCGGGGCTGGAATGGATCGGGAACTAAAAATCCATTGGCTGGCAGTACTGAGTATAACAATGCTGGCGACGCTGATTGTGTTCATGCAGATGAACCAGCCACCGAAACTGGGCCGGCTAGTCGGTGATCTCAACCCGGTTGGGAACATTCCAGCACGCAGTGATGATACGGTACAACCGACAAGTAATGAACTCTTACGAATCAGGGTAGGATCGCACGCCGTACCGGACGATGTGAGCATCAACGCAATAACTGCCGAACTTTACACAGCACTGGCGTATGTGAGTGTCCGTACTGCAACCCGACTCAACGGGCCAATCACCGTCGTCATTACTGCTAGCCCGGATTGCGCATTGCATGGCGTTGCCTACACTGATATTCGCGAAGTTCAAGTGTTTACTTGTGCTAACCTGCCGCTGTCTCGCGCCGTTGCCATCCTCGCTCATGAGTTTGTACATCAACTGGCTCACGACCACTACGGTCCTGCACACCTGCGAAGTGATCCTATCTTGCTTGAAGGCTGGGCAACCTGGGGCGCAGGTTACTACTGGCTGGGGAGTCAACCAGACTTCCGCACCTTCCTGAGCGGTTATGCAACTTTGCCACTGGTAAGCAATCATCGTGGTCGGTCCGCAGATGAAATGAACACCCTCTACTACCAGTGGGCCTGCTTTGTCGAATACCTGCTCAAGACGTATGGACGAGACGCCTTTGACAGACTTTATCAGAGCGGCGCTGACGACGTTGGCAGTGCCGCTTATCAAGAGGTCTACGGTGTTGATCTCTCTACCCTCGAAGCACAGTGGCGGGTTTGGCTCAGCATAAACACTGAAGCTCAACCTGCCCCTTGAATTCAATCACCCGGCATATATTTGCGACGGGCCACACCATCGGCAATTGCTGCCTGAGCAACCGCAGCGGCGACTGTCGGTACAATCTGACGATTGAACACGCTGGGCACAATGTAATCTTCGTTCATCTCTTCAGGTGGGATCACCGTGGCCAGAGCATCAGCCGCAGCTAAACGCATCGCTGAGGTAATTCGGCGAGCGTGTACATCAAGTGCGCCGCGGAAGATGCCAGGGAAACTCAAGACGTTGTTTATTTGATTAGGCTGATCACTGCGTCCGGTAGCAACCACGCGCGCATACTGACGGAGCATATCGGGATCACCTTCGGGAATGGGGTTTGCCAGCGCAAACACGATTGGATCGCTTGCCATTGCTGTTATGTGATCAGGTGTGAGAATATTGCCACGTGAAACCCCAATAAACACATCAGCCCCCTGAAGCGCCACCGCCAGATTACCACGCCGTCGATCACGATTGGTCTGCGAGGCAATGATTCGCTGCATCGGCGTCTGTCGTGCGTAATCGTCCTCAACCAGAATCCCAAACCGATCAACCGCCGTGATTTCCCCAATCCCGGCTTCAATCAGGGTACGGATAATCGCGGTCCCAGCTGCGCCAACACCGTTAACAACCACTCGTACATCGTTCAGCCGCTTGCCAACGATTCGCAACGCATTACGCAAAGCAGCCAATACCACAACAGCAGTACCGTGCTGATCATCGTGCATCACCGGCAGATCAAGACTCTCTTCCAGCCGTCCTTCGACAATAAAACAATTGGGCGCGGCAATGTCTTCCAGATTAATTCCACCAAAGCTCGGCGCAATCTGTTCGACCGTTTGTACAATCACATCAGGGTCTTGCGAGCGCAGACAGATTGGTACCGCATCAATATTGGCTAGCTCTTTGAAAAGGATTGCTTTGCCCTCCATCACCGGCATAGCAGCTTCTGGGCCTAGATTGCCAAGACCAAGAATAGCCGAACCGTCACTGACCACAGCGACACTGTTACCCTTCCATGTCAGTGAGTAAACTTTTTCGGGATCGTCGGCAATAGCCCGACAAACACGCGCAACGCCCGGCGTGTAGGCCAGCGAAAGATCATCGCGTGTCTTGAGAGGTACCCGACTCTGGGTGGCTAACTTACCGCCAAGGTGCGTGAGAAAGACACGGTCGCTTACCTGAAGCACTTTGATGTTTTGCAACGAATTGATTGCTGCTACCAATTGTTCGCCGTGCTGCTCATCTTGTACGCGCACGGTAATGTCGCGCACTATGATGTTACGCTCGGCACGCACAATATCAATCGCACCAATGTCACCACCGACCTCGCCAATTAAGGTTGTTAATCGTCCAAGCATCCCCGGACGGTTTTCAATTTGACAACGCAAGGTCAGCGTATAAGCCACCCCAACCGACATAACCTTCACCTCTTATTCTGGATGAAATACACAAAAATGCCCGTCACGGCGACGGGCATCACTGCCTTATTATTGCATAGTACCACAACTGTGAGTTTAGAGTGCATCTGGTTCCGATTGTCGCAGAGGGTGATCAGAAACTCAGCTTTCTCATTGGGCACGTACCGTACCTGTGCGACCATCGCGTGAGAAGGAGCCACCCACCCCCCTTTCTCTCCCGTTGTAGAAGAGGAAGGGGGCAAAGGGGAAGGTGAGGGGACCAACTTCCCCCTTCCTCTCCCGTTGTAGAAGAGGCAAGGGGGCAAAAGGGAAGGTGCGGGGGTAGCCATCCCCCCTTCCTCTCCCGCAGCGCGGGAGAGGAAGGGGGGTGGGGGGAAGGTGAGGGAACCAACCTCCCCCCTCCCCTCCTATCTCAAAACGAACCATGCAGACACAACCCTAGCGTTCGTTCGTGGTACAATGCAACAAATAACAAACCACGGAATCAGTATGGGCCTTGAAATCATTCGTGCAATTGTGGCATTTATTCTCGGTGTCCTGCTCGTTGATCAATACCGACGCAGCACCGCTGGTTCACGCCGTCGCCGAGCATTTGCTCTGGGTGCAGCCGCGATGCTGGTCATTGCCACTTCTAATCTCTTTTCAGCAGCTCTGGTACCGTTCATGGTAATTGGCGGTGGCCTGACCCTGGCAGCCGTTTGGTTTCTCTGGCAAGCGTACCGACACGGTGAGCTGCAAGATCGCTTTGAACGAGCCCGTAACTACCTGGAAGTAGAGCGTCGCAGGTACGATGAACAAGATGGGGGAGGTTCCCAACATGATTGACCTGGAGATGATCGGGCGGCGGGCCAAAACGGCAGCCCGTGCATTGGCAAAATTATCAACTGAACAAAAAAATGCGGCATTGCATGCAATTGCTGATGGGTTATTGGCACAGCAACAGGAGATTCTTGAAGCTAACGCCGCTGATGTTGCCGATGCCGAGAAAGCCGGTACTCCTCCGGCAATCATTGATCGAATGCTGCTCAACCCATCGCGGCTGGCGACCATTGCCAAGGATTGCCGCAATGTTGCCGCTTTGCCTGATCCTGTCGGTGAAATCTTCGATCAACGTGAACTCCCATCAGGTTTGCGACTTTATAAGCGGCGCGTTCCAATTGGGGTAATTGGCGCAATCTATGAAGCTCGCCCCAACGTTACGATTGATATTGCTTCACTGTGCCTGAAAGCCGGTAACGCCGTTATTTTACGTGGTGGCAGCGATATTGCTCGGAGTGTTGCGGTAACGACGAGGGTTATTGCATCGGCTTTGGAACAGGCCGGATTACCGTCATTCGCGGTACAAAGTATCACCGATCCTGATCGTGAGCTAGTACGGCAGTTGTTACGACTTGATCGCTACGTTGATATGATTATTCCGCGTGGTGGTGCCAGTTTGCACCGCTTCTGTGTTGAGAATGCTACAGTTCCTGTGATTGTCGGTGGTATGGGTGTCAGTCACATCTACGTCGAACCAAGTGCGAATTTCGCCCGTGCCGTACCGGTTATCGTTAATGCAAAGGTGCAACGACCAGGGGCCTGTAATGCGCTCGATACCTTGCTTGTGCACCGTGATGCCGCACCGGTCTTTTTACCAATGGTCGCGGCCGCACTCGCGCAACATGGCGTTGAAATGCGTTGTGACCTCGAAGCATTGGCGATTCTGACTGATGCCCCTGGTCACGAAAGCTGGAATGTAAAACCGGCCAGCCCAACCGATTTTGGTTGTGAGTTCCTGGCGTTGATTGTTGCTATCAAGATTGTTGGCAGTATCGATGAGGCGCTCGATCACATTGCCCTCTACGGTGGTCATTCAGAGGCTATTCTAACCGGTGACCCGGTCAGTGCCAAACGTTTCACCCGTGAAGTTGACGCTACTGCCGTTTTTGTTAATGCCAGCACACGCTTTAACGATGGTGGTCAATTTGGCCTGGGTGCAGAAGTAGCGATTTCGACTAATCGCTTGCACGCCCGTGGCCCAATGGGGTTACGCGAGCTCACCACCTACACCTGGATCGGCGAAGGTGATTATCTCGTGCGAGCGTGAATATGCAACTGACCCTGCGACTGGCCCATCTCTATCCAGATCACATGAACGTGTACGGTGATCGCGGAAACATCATTGCCCTCCGTCAACGGTGTCAACGCCGTCATATTGCGCTTGAGGTCATACCGGTCAATCCCGGCGACACCGTTGACTGGCAGACAATGGACCTGGCGTTTTTCGGTGGTGGTCAGGATAGTGGTCAGGCATTGATAGCCAGCGATTTGATCGAGCGCCAGGGACCAGGGTTGCGGGCAGCGATTGCCGCTGATCTGGTGGTACTGGCGATCTGTGGCGGTTATCAATTGCTGGGCCATTACTTTCTTACCCATACCGGCGAGCGCTTACCTGGCCTGGGTGTGCTTGATGTTTACACTATTGCCGGTAAACGTCGTATGATTGGTAATATTGTGATTGAGGTCGATCTGGGGAAGGGGCCGTGGCAATTGGTCGGCTTCGAGAATCACAGTGGCCGCACCTTTCACGGCCCTGGTGTACAACCGTTAGGACGTGTATTGGTTGGCTATGGTGATAACGGTCAGGATCGTAAGGGTGGTGCCATCTATCGCAACACCTTTGGCTGTTATCTTCATGGTGCCTTGTTACCTAAAAATCCTCAACTGACCGATCATTTAATCGAACTGGCTCTACGGCGACGGTACGGCACACAGGTTGAACTAGCTCCGTTACCTGCCGAACGTGAGCTTACAGCCCAGCGCGTTATGGTACAACGTTTGCTGTCACGCCGGTAATTCACCTACAGAAGAGGTAAACCGATGCAGTTCACAACAACAGGTTCTCCCTCTGCAGAAGAGGCTGCGGCAGCAGTGGCCGCAATTATGACGTTGCTGACCGAAGAGGAAGTTGCAATCAACGACCAACCTGCATCGACGACACGCTGGCAAGACTCGATGCGTCTGATCGCACAGGGGATGCCACCGATGCGTACACCGGTTCCACCGCGTTGGTCAACGATAGAGCGCATCCGTCGCGCCGGTCGCGGCGGGATGGGTATTGTGGGGATGTAACGGTTCAGCAGTGCTGGACACTCAACATTCGCCAGCGGTTTTCAACATTTCCAGACCTCTCGTGGCTGGGAAAGCGGACCGCTGGCGTTTGTCATGTAAAGCATGGCATTGAACTATCGTTTGTCGTATATCGGGATACCATCGCTTCCATGCAAGAGGGGCTGGCGAGAACGCCCCCTTTCCAATGCGGTAAAGAACATGACCGGCTAGGCAACAGGCACGTGGCCCCACACCACTGGCGGAACGAGAAGCGGCGCATCTTCACACACGCTGCTGACAGATCAGAATATTCCTTGCCATCCTTCTCAGTGCTGGCAAGGTAGACATGTTGAAACGTTCTACGGCTCATGTGCATCATTTGACATGACGTAACATACGTGGTACATTGCTTCCAATCTGTGCAGTAAATCACAATCAGGAAGAGCATAACAAAACGACAGCAAAGGAGTACACCGTGAGTGAACCCCTTGGAAGCGCACAGCGCCCGCTGCGTGTAGCAATCATCGGCGCCGGCCCGGCTGGTTTTTACACCGTTGAGGCCCTCCTCAAGCAGAAGAATCTCGTCTGCCAGATCGATATCTTTAATCGTTTCCCAACCCCTTACGGTCTGGTACGCGAGGGGGTAGCCCCTGATCATCAATCGATTAAAGCCGTAACCCGCGTCTATGACAAGCTGGCGGCTCACAGCAGTGTGCGCTACTTTGGAAATGTGACTTTTGGCGTTGATATTACACACGCTGATTTGCGTGCTCGCTATGACCAGATCGTCTATGCAGTCGGTGCTCAGTCGGATCGCCGGATGGGCATTCCCGGTGAAGACCTCTTCGGCAGTATGCCGGCAACTGCCTTTGTGGGATGGTACAACGGTCGTCCCGACTATCGCGATCTGAAAGTAGACTTGAACGTCGAACGAGTTGTGGTCGTCGGGAATGGGAATGTGGCAATGGACGTTACACGCATTCTGGTAAGCGATCCCGATGATCTGGCAAAAACCGACATTGCCGACCACGCTCTGACTGCATTACGACAGAGCAAAGTGCGTGAAGTGGTTATGCTTGGACGGCGTGGGCCAGCACAAGCTGCGTTCACTAACCCTGAACTAAAAGAGTTTGGTGAATTGCGTGGTGTTGATGTGATTGTTGACCCGGCCGACCTTGAACTTGATCCGCTGAGTGAAGCAGCGCTCGCCGAGGATAAGACCGCAGCGAAGAATGTGGAGCTGTTGCGGGCCTATGCGGCTCGTGGCGCTACGGGCGCGCCACGCCGCATTGTGATGCGCTTCCTGGTCTCGCCAATTGCGATCCACGGCGCTAATGGACGAGTGACGGGAGTGACTATTGAGCGCAATCAATTGGTGCAGGCCGCCGATGGAAGTTTGCGTCCACGCGGGACCGGCATTACCGAGGAATTGAGCTGCGGGATGGTTCTCCGCTCGGTCGGGTATCGGGGTGAACCATTACCCGGTGTGCCCTTTGATGAAGCCAGTGGCACTATTCCCAACCGTGATGGACGAGTGCTGACCGCTCCGAATGGTGATCTGGTACCAGGTGAATATGTGGTAGGCTGGATCAAACGTGGTCCTTCGGGGGTTATTGGGACCAACAAGCCGGATGCGGTGGCAACTGTTAACAGCATGCTGGCCGATCTACCCAATTTACCCGGCGCACCCCAGAACGACGATATTGCCGACCTGCTACGCGAACGCGGGATTGATTTTGTGACTTATGCTGATTGGCAACGGCTCGATGCGTATGAAACGGCTCAGGGGGCAGCTCAGGGGCGACCGAGGGTCAAAGTCACTCGAGTTGATGAGATGATGAAAATTATTCGTGCTGGTCGCTGATGCGGATTACGATGATTGCGCCCTTCGGTATTCGACCGAAGGGCACATTGCTTGCCCGCATGCTGCCATTAGCGCAAGCATTACAGCAGCGTGGGCATACAGTCAATATTGTTGCGCCACCGATTCACAATCCTGCTGATGGTGGTACAACCCGTTACATTACTGGGGTAGCGGTTACTCATACCGTTTCCCCACCGTTTACCGGTCTACCGGCAGCACTCTGGCATACGATAGCTCTCTGGTGGGCTGCCCGGCAGACTCACGCCGATGTTATCCATCTTTTCAAACCAAAAGGGTTTGGCGGGTTGGCGGCATTAGCGCGTGGTCAGATACCGTTGGTTGTCGATTGCGATGATTGGGAAGGGCCAGGGGGCTGGAATGAACTGTTGCCATATCCTGCACCGGCCAAAGCATTCTTTGCCTGGCAAGAGCGCGATTTGCCACGTCGAGCCAGAGCAGTAACCGTTGTTTCGCACACGCTGGAAACCCTGGTGTGGGCCATGGGTGTCCCACCGCAACGTGTCTTCTATTTGCCCAATGGTGCGTCGTCTCCGGGCTTATTCCGCTGGCAACCATCATCGCAACCAACAATAGTCCTCTACACCCGCTTTTGGGAGCTTGATCTGGTAGAAGTAGTGATGGCGTTAGCGCTTGTGCATCGATCCCGTCCTGATGCCCGTCTTATTCTGATCGGCAAAGGTGAGCGCGGAGAAGAGCAGCGATTGTTGGCGCTTGCTAAAGCTCTTGATTGTGCAGCGATGATCGATTATCGCGGTTGGCTCGAGCCATCGGCTATCCCAGCCCTGCTCGCCAGTGCCGATGTCGCGTTGGTGCCAATACGTGATACGTTGATCAATCGGGCACGGGGAATGGCCAAATTGGTTGAGCTGATGGCCGTCGGTATCCCTATTGTCGCCAGTGACGTGGGTGCGGCACGCGATTACCTTGCGCCTGATGCCGGTATCCTGGTTCCTCCGGGCAACGCAACCGCATTGGCGACGGCTGTCATTCACGTGCTTGCCGATGAGACGGTACGTACACGTCTACGTACTGCTGTCCTTGCCGCAGCCCAACGTCTACGCTGGGATCAGCTCGCCCCAATTGCTGAGCTGGCCTATCAGCGCGCCAGGGAACGATCATAGAGCCTATCCGAAAAACTGGTATCCTTCATCGTATACGCGCAAAACGAACCTGCCTTTCTGTTACAACCACAAATTGGTCTGTTAGCTGCTCCGCATAGCCTTCGAGCAATCATTGAGTACAATGATGTGCAGGCATATCGCTGAATGCTGGTGCATCCATGCAGCGATCCCTTGTTTTCCCCTTTGTCCCGTGAAACTCATGCATCCGCGAAACGGAGGGATGATGCGCTGCCAATAGTCGTCCTGCCCTTTCGGTATCCGAGCTGTCGGCTAGATGCACGAGCACACGCACCAAGAACCTATTGGAACCTCAGCATATCGTCGTCGCGTGTGCCACCTCCTGCGGTCGTTGTGACGGCTTGGGAATCGAGGACGCTGTTCGATGGCTCCGAGTCGCGATTCAGCGCGTGTCGCGCCAGGTCCGCAGCGTATCATTGATGGTGATGAAGGTTTCAGCACGATTCCATATTGTCGAAATAGTATCGGACGGACCTCATTGGCAGAACATCCGCAAGTGTCATTCCCCTCAATCCGAGACCACGTTTGGGTGCCGACAGGCATCACCGACACAATACCCCCAGGGGTGAGGCGGTGCCATCACCCAACTCATCGGGAGTCGCAGAGGGGTAGGGCGGTGCCGCGCACCCCTCTCCTCAATGTGCGACAACCGTGAGGTATCGCAACCGCCTTGCCATAGGGCATATCAGCAAGAGCGTGAATGCCATATGGTATCATAGCAGTGGCTATGTAACGATATATGCTTTTGAAATCAGAATGCACAAACCTGTATCGGGACACATCCTGATTGTTGATGACAGCGAATATAATCGCTTGCTTCTCGAACGCCAATTAACCCGGCGTGGGCATACGGTGCAGACTGCGGGCAGGGGGTTGCAAGCCCTGACCTATGCCCGTCAGCAGCGATTTGATCTTATCGTGCTTGATTTGATGATGCCCGAAATGGATGGGCGAGCGGTTTTGACACAGCTAAAACACGATCCCCAACTACAGCATATTCCGGTGATCATCGTTTCAGCACTCGACGAGATTGACGATGTTGTGCACTGTATTGAAGCGGGTGCCGAGGACTATCTTACCAAGCCGATTAACACAACGTTGTTGTATGCCAAAATAGATTCCTGTCTTGAGCGAAAAAGATTACGCGATCAAGAGCAAGCCTATCTGATGGCAATGCGCTATGAACTAGAGTTAGCGCGACGCACTCAGGCTGATTTTCTTCCCGCGACATTACCTTCAATTACGAACTGGCACATTGCGGCTAAACTTGTGTCGGCGCGTGAAATGGCCGGCGATTTTTACGACGTGTTCCATCTATCTGACCAGAGATGGATGGTTCTGGTCGGTGATGTTTGTGATAAGGGGGTAGGGGCGGCACTCTTCATGGCATTGACACGGACGCTGCTACGTGCCTTTGCCGAGCAAGCGGTAGCCATTCATCATAACGATCCACTACAGGCGGTAATGATGACGAATGAATACATTGCTCGCCATCATCATGGCAGTCGCACGTTTTCGACCATCTTTTGTGCGGTTATTGATACTTCCAACGGAACCATGAGCTATATCAACGCCGGGCATCCGCCGCCATATATCTTTCGTTCTGCTGGCGGTATTGAAACGCTAGAGCCAACTGGGCCAGCAGTAGGTTGGATCGGCAATGCCCGTTTTACTGTTGGCACAACGTTGTTAGAGGTCGGTGATAGTTTATTTGCTTATACCGATGGTAGTATCGAAGCTCGTGCCGCAGATGGTACCCTGTTCGGTGAAGAACGACTGCTGGCGACTGTCACCGTGAATTACCGTAACGGAGCTTTGCACCTGGAAGCGATAACGCAGGCAATACTAGACTATTCGGGTCGTCAGCTTCCTGATGACGATATAACGCTATTGGCCGTATGTCGCTTGGGGAGCGTTGAATGAGTTGTCGCTGCAACCGTTCACCGTTGCGCAGCAGTTGCTGATAGAAATCCCCTTCCGTTTCTGTGGCAGAAATCAGAAGGGGACGCAACAAATGGCAAACGTAGAACGTTTAGTGCTTTCGCTACATAACTTCAACTTCCAGCGCGACTGCCTCACCTCCACCCAGACAAAGCGCCGCGATGCCTCGCTTTCCACCTCGCTGACGTAATGCGGAGATAAGCGTCACCAAAACACGAGCACCACTTGCGCCAATGGGATGACCAAGGGCAATCGCACCACCGTGAACGTTTACCCGGTCGGTATCAAGTGTCAGTGCACGCAGATTTGCTATCACCTGCGCGGCAAAGGCTTCGTTGATTTCAAAGAGATCGTAGTCATCGAGCGTGCGGCCTGCCCGTTTCATCAACTTTTCGATTGCGAAGGCAGGTGCCGTGAAGAGTTCGAGCGGCTTCACCGCCGCCTGAGCAGCAACCCCAATCCGTGCCAGCGGTTGCAAGCCGAGCTGAACAGCACGACTTTCCCGCATCAAGACCAGCGCTGCTGCACCGTCGGTAATGCCAGGGGCATTGCCAGCGGTAACAGTACCATCGGCGACAAAGGCCGGTTTGAGTCTGGCCAAGGCAGCCATCGAGGTGTCACGGCGTGGCCCTTCATCGGTGGTTACCAGATTGACCTGTCCTTTTGCCACTGGTACTGCAACCGGTGCAATCTCTTCCTGAAAGGCGCCACAGTCTTGGGCAGCAATGGCGCGTTGATGCGATTGTAATGCGTAAGCGTCCTGCTGTTCACGACTGACGTGAAAGGTACGGGCAATCCATTCGGCGGCGACACCCATATGATGGTTTTCAAACGCACACCACAGGCCATCGTGTACCACAGCATCGATAATCTGTCCGTGGCCGAGCCGGTAGCCGTGGCGGGCCTGTGGCAGCACATAGGGCGCTCCGCTCATATGCTCCATACCACCGGTGACGAGTACCTCGGCTTCTCCTGCTCGGATCAGAGCGGTTCCGATCATCACGGCCTTGAGACCGCTGCCACACACTTTGTTCACGGTCAAACCGCCGACTGTGTGCGGAAGGCCAGCGCGAAGTGCTGCCTGGCGGGCTGGTGATTGCCCTAAACCGGCAGTAACTACACAGCCCATAATACATTCGTCAACTGAGTCTGGTTCAATCCCGGCTCGTTGGACGGCCGCCTGTATCGCGGCTGCACCCAGATCAATGGCACTCAGTCCGCTGTAGGCGCTGTTAAAACGCCCAATGGGGGTACGAGCTGCCCCAACAATGACTACATCGTCCATAGGTTACTTCCTCGTGGTGTCAAAATAGAAAGGTCAGACCACACGCTTAAGATACCGGATATTATAGCCAGTAATGGTACAGAATACCAATCCCCGTCGCGTTCCAGGGTTTGCCGGTGTTTTCAGCTTCGCGTTGTCTGCACAAGCCGAACGTGATCAATTAACGAGAGATACTGCCTGCTAACAGTGACACGCAATCTACGTAGTCATCTGGGTGCGCGACCAACGACCATCGTTCGTCGCATCAGCAAGATTGGAGGCAGGGTTTTCTTCTCTTCTGCTCTTTGTGTGGAAGCGAAGGAGAGCGGTAGACAGATACACTCCACAGCACGGGCACCAACGACCTTGCAAACATCTACGCCGTTCACGCTTTCTGGTCTAGTATGTCAAAGGCGAGCCAGCAGGCGGCATGCTCAACCCATCGCATGCAAGGGTACTCACATCCTTGATACTGCTAATAGCATCCATCTGGTCAGTGAAATCTGAAAAAAACGGCAACCCTTCCCGTCTCGTACAACCGCCCCACAACAATCAAGAGCATCAACATAATGCCGGCATACGCCAGACCAGCATTGCGTGGGGGGCGATGTCGTAGCGCAATCTCTGCTGCCGGAATCAAACCCACAGCAACGATCCCGTAAATCACATGGAGCGCCATCCGCAGCACATCAGCCTGCCAGAGTAGCACAAGACCAATGGCGGATTGCGCCATTATCAGGAGTTGCAATATCCCACTCAGTGGCTGCATCCCACCCTGGTTACGCCATGCTACAATCAGCGCCCAGATCAGGCCAACCACTATCACCGCCGTAATCGTGATTTGCAAGCGACTATGCAGTGTGAACAGCCGTTCCATCATACGGCCATTGTAGCATGATGTGGATCGGTTGCAGTATACTGGCATTATGACGGAACTACCGTCAGCTCAGCTCCGAATATCTATGTCAACTATTAGCTTTATTGAATGTCTGATCATCCTGCTGCTGGTGGCCGTCGTTGCGGCAATTGCCTTTCGCGCCGGATACGTTCGGGGACGCAATCGGTGATAAGAAACGAAGAACAGGGGCAACATTGGTGTTGCCCCCTCCTGAGATCGCCAATGGGTAGACTTTTGCAGTTACGACTGATGTGTCGTTACTGGTTGCGTGATCATCTGCTGCCCGCTGGTCGGCCACCACCAGATGATCGCCATACTCAACAACAGCACGATAGTCGTTGCCAATCCGCCCTCTGGCCCGAATGCCCCGCCGGTCAACCAGTCAGGCCCGCTCTCCATCAAGTTGAAGATCATACCGCCACTGACACTCTGACCACTCACTTCCAGACCGAAGAGGTTCCCTTGTGCCCAATTCCAGATGGAATGAAAGGCGCATATTCCCCACAACGATTCTTCGCGCAGCGCATAAAGCGCAGCAAAGAGACCGTACAACCCCAGGTTAATCATTGCCAGAATGCTCAGGTTAGGATTAAGACCGTGCATAACAGCGAAGAAGAGTGACGAGATGAGCAGTCCGAGCCACGGACGATAGCGAGCTGCCAGTGTCGGCAACATCCAGCCACGGGTAAGAACCTCCTCGGCAGCGCCCTGAATCAGCCAGCCCGGAAAGAAGACAAGCAAAACCCCACCGAGGGCAGCCAGACCAACCTGCTCCGGATTGCTGTTTTCTACCGTGATGTACCCCAGTGGTGCTAACAGTCCTACAGTCGCCGTGAACGATGCTAGGCCGATCAAGAGACCGCGACCGTATAGAAAGAAGACCCTACCCGGCTCAAAACCAAGTGTCACGAATGAACGCTTCTCAAAGAAACGAATCCACAGCCAGGTCAGCAAAATCATAGCACCAAAGGAAACCGCTAGTACAAGCGACAATATCAGTCCTGATACCAGTGGCGGTTGATTGACCGTGTTTTCCTCGACCATACCGAGGAAAAACAACACGATTGAGATAGGAAGAGCAAAAATTTGCGAACCGAAGGCGATGAGGACACCAATACCTATGACGCCCCACCAGGGTGTCAAGCGTCGACCGCTGCGCGCCAGATCGTATAGACGGTTGTGTGTAAGCCACTGAGGTATCACGGGAGACTCCTTTCCTGATATACCAAAATCGGTGTGAAGTTTTGTCGAGAGTTACTAATTAGACAGGTGTCTCATCATTATTACTTTCCACGTAAGCACATCTCTGGAATCGAACGATTGTTGTATCCCATTTTGCCAGACAGACTTCCGTTGAGGATTGCTCCGTTAGTGCAGGGTAAGCCACAGGATTACCCTGCACTTTCTGACCCACGCCTTACTTGAGATGCCTCCGGAACCAGCTAATCTGCTCTTGCGCAGCATAGAGCTGGTTCTCTTCCATCAACAGACCGTGTCCTTCGAGGATAAAGCGTACCATTGCTGGCGCTACCAGGCCAACCACTACGATCAATAATCCAATCCAGGCTATCGAGCGAAGGTGTAACATTGCACATCTCCTGTGTGGTAAGCAGCGTATCTCATAGTGTGTTCAGACGGACAACCCCTATACTCCGAGCATTAGGCCAGACATCCTAGCTCCAAATACCGTTTGTGCTTGACTGGTTCGACATCACTCCCTTGCAGATCGTCGCTTGATCAAGCAGCAGATATTCGCACGAGATGAGGAAGCAATAGGTGAAGTATCGTCGTTGATAACTGGCGGGGTGCATATTTATCACCGTGTGTTAACATTTTCTGATATGATAACAAATGTTAATATAATATCGTTATCATTAATTATAATTATCGTCTGACCTCTTGTCAAGTGGTATCGAGAGGTCAGGGGGCAAAGTTTTCACCCCACCTGCTAAAGGTGATGTGAGGAGAGAGGAATAAAGGGTTTTCCAAGCCGTTTGCTGTGCATACGGAGGTGCGCAGCTTCCCCCCGATCCGACGAACATCTTGCAGTCACCGCTCATCAATTCACCGATGATGCCGTCACTGCATTGTCGTGGCAGGTCTACTGATGCACCGTGCAATCGTGTCCCTGCGCACCGCGAGGTGTAGGTCGGCGGTCTGAGCGCTCAGACAACTGCGTGGGTTGGGGGTGTTGTGAGCCACGAGATGTCCTTATACCGTTGTGTTCCTTTGTTCATTTCCGGTGACTTGGCGCTCAAAAAATGATCATAAAGCATTACTCAGCCTTTGGGTGCATTGCCCACCATGGAACAGCGTGGTACAATAAAATGACGAGATAAATCAACGTCACCGATTTGCATAGAGCGAGGCTGTATGGAAAAAGCAACGTGGACAACAAAAGTTGGGCTGGCGCAGATGCTTAAGGGTGGTGTCATTATGGATGTTGTCACCCCCGAGCAAGCTCGGATCGCCGAGGAAGCTGGTGCAGTAGCAGTGATGGCGCTCGAGCGTGTGCCAGCCGATATTCGCGCTCAGGGTGGCGTGGCCCGGATGAGCGATCCAGAACTGATTCTGGCGATCAAGCAGGCAGTAACGATCCCAGTGATGGCGAAAGCACGCATTGGGCACTTCGTTGAAGCTCAGGTCTTGGAGGCAATTGGTGTTGACTATATTGATGAAAGCGAAGTCCTGACGCCTGCTGACGAAGAGCATCATATCAATAAACACAAATTCCGTGTCCCGTTTGTGTGCGGTTGTCGCGATCTCGGTGAAGCACTGCGGCGTATTGCCGAAGGTGCGGCGATGTTGCGTACCAAGGGTGAAGCTGGTACCGGTAACGTGGTAGAGGCGGTACGTCATGCGCGTGCTGTGTACCGCGAGATTCGGCGGTTGCAGTCGATGAACGAAGATGAGCTGTTTACCTACGCAAAGCAGATTCAGGCACCATACGAACTGGTGAAGCAGGTGGCGGCTGAAGGCAAACTGCCGGTTGTGAACTTTGCTGCGGGTGGTATTGCGACACCGGCTGATGCAGCCTTGTTGATGCAACTGGGTGTTGATGGTATCTTTGTCGGATCGGGTATCTTCAAGAGCGGTGATCCGGTGAAGCGTGCACGCGCCATCGTTGAGGCGACAACCCATTATAATGATCCGGAAATCATTGCCGAGGTGAGCAAGGGTCTCGGTGAAGCAATGGTTGGAATTAATATCGATCAGATTCCGACCGAACAATTGATGGCACGCCGTGGTTGGTAAGAGTGTGTGGATGGGACATCCTCCCATCCACGTTGAGTGAGCTATGACAGTTGGGGTATTGGCACTTCAAGGCGATTTCCGCGAGCATTGTACCGTTCTGCGCCGACTCGGTGTTGAACCGATAGAGGTGCGCTTGCCACGTCAGCTCGCCCAGGTCGAGCGTCTGATCATTCCCGGTGGCGAAAGTACTACCATCGGTCGATTACTGACGATTTATCAGATGTTGGAACCGATCCGTGTTCGTGCAGGGCGCGATCTGGCGATATGGGGCACATGTGCTGGCGCGATATTGCTTGCCAGTACTGTGACCGATCAAAAACAGGGTGGTCAACCTACGTTGAGCTTGATGAATCTGACAATTCAGCGAAATGCTTATGGCAGCCAACTCGATAGCTTCGAGGCGCCGGTCGCGATGCCGATCATCGGTGAGATGCCGCTCCGCGGCGTCTTTATCCGGGCACCACGTATCGTTGCGTTGGGGGTAGGATGCGAAGCTGTCGGCTGGCTAGAAGACGGTAGCGTTGTGGCTGCACGTCAGGGTCGCTTGCTGGCGACAACGTTCCATCCTGAGCTGACCGATGATGATCGGGTTCATCGGCTCTTTCTGGAACTATGATTCGAACGATCACGCCGGGCGATCTCTGGTCGTTGCGGCGTAAACCTCGCTACCAACAGGTGCTCTACACCGAACGACTGCTGGCGTATAGCCATCGGCCACTCTGGTTTGCTGTGCAAAGCATGCTGGCAGGAAACCATCGCGAACGAACAACCCTGGTGCTGGCCGAACGTGGTGGGTTTGCGTTAGTGCAGGCAATGGGCCGTCGTGGCAGGCCAGAGCAGGATGTGATTTATCTGGCGACAAACGGTACTCGCAGCGAGCATACTCCAAGCGATTACGAACTCTGGTTTCATCTATTACACCGACTCTGCACTGATGCGGCATATCACTCGGTGCAGCGTCTCTATGCGGCATTACCCAGTCAACATAACGAGCTGCGCGAGATTTTCCGTCAGGTTGGTTTCCAGGCGTATACCCATCGCCATCTCTTTCACCTCTCTGGGCCGGATTGGGATCAGGGAACACGCCTGGCGCCGATGCGATTACAGGCTCACCGCGATCATTGGGCAATCCATAAGCTCTATGGTATGTCCACCCCGCATCTGGTACAACAGGCTGAAGTGCGCAATGCCCGTCACTGGACAATCTATCGCCCCTATTCATTCCTGCGTCGCCAGTCATGGGTGTTGGGGCCTGATGATGATCTGGTCGCTAATTTGCGTCTGCTCAGTGGGCCAAGCGGGCATGTCTTCTCGATCTTGATCCGACCAGATGCCCGTGAACAGGCGGTTGATGTTCTACGCTTTGGGTTGGCCCAGCTCAGTGATAGTCGTCCAGTGTATCTCTTGTTGCGCGAGTATCAACAAGAATTGTTTGAACCGGCGATGCGTCTGGGTTTTCAACCGGTTGGTGAGCAGACCTTGCTGGTCAAACATACGGTTGTTCCGATTCGGCGGATGGTGTTGACACCATCGTTAGAAGTTGGCCTGGAGCCACGGGTGTCAGTACGTCGCTATATACTACCCCCAACTGTGCGTGAGGAGTGTTAAGCAGCTATGGCTGTTACGGATGCAAGCAACGACATTCAACTGTTATTAGCAGCGCTACCGCCAGCAATTAGCGAGGCGATTCGCAAGGCGAATGATCAGGACAATCTTTTGGAGATTGTCATGGATCTTGGCCGATTGCCCGAGGCGCGTTATCGTGGTCACGAGCTGTTTCTCAGTGATCGTGAGGTGACAGCCGAGGATATTCAGTATGTTATTGAACGAATCGGTGAGTTTGGCGAAGATAACCGAGCCGGTATCCCGCGCACGCTGCACCGAATCTCTGGTATTCGCAACCGTCGTGGGGTGGTCATCGGTCTGACCTGCCGTATCGGACGAGCAGTCTACGGTACCGTTGACATTATCCGCGATCTGGTTGAAACTGGTCGGAGCATTCTCCTGCTGGGGAAGCCGGGCACAGGCAAAACAACACTCCTGCGCGAGACAGCTCGCGTGTTGGGTGATGAATTGCGCAAACGAGTGGTGATTGTCGATACCTCGAATGAGATTGCTGGCGATGGCGATATTCCCCATCCGGGCATTGGGCGCGCACGTCGGATGCAGGTGCCACGTCCAGCCGAACAACATAATGTGATGATCGAGGCAGTCGAGAATCACATGCCCGAAGTTATTGTGATCGATGAGATTGGCACTGAGCTGGAGGCAGCGGCGGCACGCACAATTGCTGAGCGTGGGGTGCAACTGGTCGGTACTGCTCATGGGAATACACTCGATAACCTGATGATCAACCCAACACTTTCTGATCTGGTGGGTGGCATTCAGGCTGTTACGCTGGGTGATGAAGAGGCTCGCCGACGCGGTACGCAGAAAACCGTCTTAGAGCGCAAGGCACCACCGACCTTCAATATTCTGGTTGAGATTCAATCGTGGGATCGAGTGATCGTCTATCCCGATGTTGCCGCCGCAGTTGATGCCATTCTGCGCGGTGAAGACCCTCCGTGCGAGCAGCGTTTTCGTGATGCTAACGGGGTCGTACACCGTGAACCGGTCCATCGTTCACCGATCGATGCGCCAGCTTTCGGTGTGCGACGGGGCCGTGGGTTTCGTGAACAGGGTCAGATGGGTGGGAGTGGACCGCGTTTGCGTGATCGCAATGGAAGTAGCACCTCAACAGTAGCGATCCCTCCCCAGCGCATCTTTCCCTTTGGTGTGAGTCGCAATCGCTTGCAGAGTGCTATTGATCGGTTGCGTGTACCGGCAGTGATTGTGCGTGATTTGAAGGATGCCACGCTGGTCATGACGCTGAAAAACTACTATCGTCAAAGCTCGCAACAGTTGCGTCAGGCTGAAGAGCAGGGCGTACCGGTCTACGTGTTACGGAATAACACGATGACGCAAATGGAACGTCAGCTCGCGCAGGTCTTTCAGTTGCGTGAGTTGATGGATGAAGAGTCACCGGGATTCACAAGTGACTCGGTTGTGGAAGAGGCGTTACTGGAAACCGAACAGGCTATCACGCAGGTGATCAATGGTGAACGTCATGCGGTGGAATTGGCCCCGCAGAGCAGTTATATTCGCCGCTTGCAGCATCAAATGGCCGATCGTTATAATCTGCGCTCGGAAAGTCGCGGCGAAGACCCTAATCGTCGCGTGAAGATCTTTCGATAATCGACAGATTGGCAAAGATCGGCTATCCTTATACAGCAAGATGAATCGTACTGGTTGGCAGTAACTCCATGAAGCGAGGGTTCTTTATCACATTCGAGGGTCCTGAAGGTGCCGGAAAGAGTACACAGGCGCGCCGGTTGTATGAACACTTGCAAGTTGCTGGCTACCCGGTGATACTTACCCGCGAACCGGGCGGTACCCGGATTGGCGAGTTAATACGTCGTATTTTGATCGATTTGCGCCATACGGAAATGGCTCCGACTACTGAAATTTTGCTCTTTTCTGCGGCACGGGCGCAATTGGTCAGTGAACTGATCCGCCCATACCTGACCACCGGGGGGATCGTGGTATGTGACCGCTATGCCGACTCGACATTCGCGTATCAGGGGTACGGTCTTGGTCGCGATATAGATGAGTTACGCGCAATTACCAACATTGCCACCGGTGGTCTCAAACCTGATCTGACATTCTATTTGCGGATCGATGTTGAGGTTGGGTTGCAACGGAAACGGGTCGGTCGTGAACGGGTTGAGGGTAGTAGTGGGCATCCACCAGAGTGGAATCGACTCGATGCCCGTGATCTGGCATACCACCGTCGGGTTGCCGAGGGCTTCAACGAATTGGTGAGGCAAGAACCGGAACGCTGGTGTGTGTTGGATGCTGAACAATCAGTAGACGATCTGGCCGAACAAATTTGGCAACTCGTGATGTCGCGGTTAGCGCAGGATACGCCGATTGCCGCGCAGTGATACACCGTATGATCCGTTAGGGTAATGAACATGCGCCTTATCCTTGCTGTTGTCCAATCTCAAGACGCAACCAATTTGGTTGAAGCACTCACCGAACATGGCTATCGGGTAACCCGCCTGAGCAGTCAGGGAGGGTTTTTGCGTGAGGGAAACGTCACCCTCATGCTTAGTGTGGAAGATCAGCAGGTCAATCCGGTGATCCATATCATTCGTGAGCATTGCTCGACACGCACACGCTACGTTTCACCGATGCCGCCAATTGCTGAGTCGGGAGAGTTTTATCCACCGGCTCCGCTCGAAGTGCAGGTAGGCGGGGCAACCGTCTTCGTGCTTCGCGCCGAAACGCGCAAATTGTAAGGATATGGAAGCAATACAGGAATTTCTGAACAATATCTTACCGCTCGTTCGTCTCGCTGCAATCTTTCTTGGCGCCTATGCTGTACTGTTGTGGGCGGCATCAGTCTTGTGGGCGTATCGCGATATTCGTCGGCGTACTGAGGATGTGTCAGTGCAGGTGCTGGCCGTGGGTATTGTGTTGCTCCTGCCGTTTCTTGGCATACCTCTCCACCTGATACTGCGCCCACCGCAGACGCTGGCCGAGAAGTACGAGCGTACTCTCGAAGAAGAGTTTCTACGACGTGACCTGGAAGAACGGTTTGTCTGCCCTGAATGCCAGCGCCCTATCGAACCTGATTTTATTCTCTGTCCACATTGCCATACGCAGTTACGCCGACACTGTGAAGCGTGTCGTAAGGTGATCGATCTGACCTGGCGAATCTGTCCGTATTGTGGTCATCGGCAAGCTGGTCATGTGCCAACGGTACGTGCTGATGGTTATTCGGTTGCACCTCCAGTTGAGGTACGTCAATCATGAACACACCATCAATTACTCAAGTTCAGGGGGTGCTGGTTGGTCATGCTACCAATGAAGAGGCACTGACCGGGGTGACCGTAGTTTTGACGCCAGAAGGTGCAGTGGCTGGTGTTGATGTGCGCGGTGGTGCCCCTGGTACGCGAGAAACCGATCTGCTTGATCCGGTAAATCTGGTGCAACAGGTGCATGCAGTGGTTTTAACTGGTGGTAGCGCCTTTGGACTGGCCGCTGCGACTGGCGTCGTGTCGTGGCTTTATGAACGTGGCTACGGCTTTGATGTTGGGTTAACGAAGGTGCCCATTGTACCGGCAGCCGTGATCTTCGATCTGGGCATTGGTCGAGCGGACATCTGGCCTGATGCCACTATGGGGTATGCTGCTTGTGTTGCAGCAGAAACGACGGTCGCTGAAGGAAGTGTTGGCGCCGGTACGGGGGCAACCGTAGGGAAGGTTGGCGGCATGGGAACCGCTATGCGCGGTGGGGTTGGTACCTGGAGTGAAACTCTGGCGAACGGGGTGACGGTCGGGGCACTGGTGGTCGTGAATGCGTTTGGTGATGTGGTTGATGACCAGGGTCGCATTGTCGCAGGTGCCCGTACTTCTGATCGGACGTTAATTGGTACCGGTACACTTTTGCGAGGAGGCTTGAGTCGACAGTCGTTTGCCGATTCGGTCGGGCAGAATACAACAATTGCCGTGGTCGCAACTGATGCCCGCCTCGATAAGGCGGCTGCGACTAGACTGGCAATGATGGCCCAGGATGGGCTGGCCCGTGCTATTCGTCCGGCCCATTCGCCTTTTGACGGTGATACTGTCTTTGCATTGGCTACTGGGGTTCACGAGGCGCCACCACTGGTCACACTAGGTGCTGTTGCCGCCGATGTATTGGCGACGGCTATTGTCCGTGCAGTTCAGGCGGCAACAACGGCGGCTGGTGTTCCGGCGGCTCGTGATTTGGCAGGCAGTTAACCAAGTCGGCTGATAAAGCTATCCATCTACGGCAAATAAGAGTTTTACCACAGAGAGTTGGGTAGCGAGTGGCTGACCATGCGCTATATCGGGAGAGTGTAAGCTGTTGACCTGCCTCTTGATGTAAGCGGGTAAAACGCTGTCGAGGCGGTTGACCGACGGCGGTCGCGCAGATCGCTCCTCGGTGCAGTAGATTCCTCACCTTCCCTCTCTCACAGCGATCAGGTGAGGATGACCGGCAACAAAAGGCTTTTTCAGACACACTCTTCAATCATCGCGTTTGATGTGCTCGGTGGTTCCTGTTTGTAGTGGAATACAGACATTGAACGCAACTTACGATATAATTCCCCAGTAGCAGGCCGTTTATTCCATAAGATTATCAACCTATATACTGAAGTGACGCCATGAAGCGTTTTATTCCATCTCTAATCGCCTTGCTTGCGCTCATCTTGTTAGCCGGCTGTAAACTTGTTACCGATGTGCCGCCGGCTAGTCCATCTGCACCCACAGCAACACCCGAGCCAACGCCAACAGTTGTTGAAAAACGGGTGTTGCGCATTGGATTAGTAGCTGAACCACCTGATTTGTTGCCATATCACAGCAATCCGACCGACGAGCGATTAACTGCGGCCTTGACCGAGCTGCTCTTCCCGTCACCGATGCTGGCCGTGGATTTCAAGTTACAATCGACGGGTGTGTTAACGCGCCTGCCCGACTTCGCCAACGGTGATGTCGTTACTAAGACGGTCACCGTTTTTCGCGATGAACTGGGGCGGATTACGGACACACCGACTGCTACAACTGATGGAGTGACGCAGGTCAGCGTGACATTTCATTGGAATCCTCGGCTACGCTGGGCGGATGGCACGCCGGTCACTGCAGCCGACTCGGTCTTTGCCTACGAACTGGCACAACGCATTGATCTCGGTCAAGCGGCAAATAGCCGTCTGGCAATGATCGAGCGCTACGAGCAGGTCGATGAGTATACGACTCGTGCCGTCTTGCGTCCTGATGTTACCGATCCGGCCTTCATCACCAGTTACTGGGTACCGTTGCCGCGCCATCTGCTGGCAACACGTGATCCGCAACAGATAACAAAGAGCGAATTTGTGCGTCGGCCATTAAGCTACGGGCCATATATGGTGAGTAGTTTTGAGGGGGGAACGCTTGAACTGGTGCGCAATCCGTACTACTGGGGCGAGCCTGCACCGTTCGACACAATCATCGTTGCGTTCCGCAGCGATCCGGTGCAGTTGCTCGAACTGGTACGTGGTGGCGGGATTGATCTGGCATTTATCGAGCAACCAACACCGGCATTGCTGGGTGAACTTTTACAAGCGGCCGACCGGCAAGAACTCCAGATGAGTACTTCTCCCAATGCAATCTGGGAGCATCTTGATTTTAACCTCGATATTCCATTGTTACAGGATATTCGCGTGCGGCGGGCTATTGCCTATGCCATCAATCGTGACAGGATTGTGAAAGAATTATTAGGCGGACAGAGTCGTGTATTAGAGAGCTGGATTCTGCCCGGTCAGCTTGGCGAGCCGCCCCTCGATCAGATTACTCGTTACCCGTATAACCCCGATGAGGCCCGTCGTTTGCTTGATGAAGCGAATCTGCTCGATACCGATGGTGACGGTTGGCGTGAGTATGAGGGTCTGCCACTTCTCTTGTCGTTAGTGACAACAGCTAATTCGCCGTTACGTGAAGCTGTTGCCGAACAGATCGTCGCCGATCTAGCTCAGGTTGGTGTACAGATTGAAGTAGCGCCGTTACCGCCGACCGAATTGTACAGCGTCGATGGGCCACTCTATCAGCGAACCTTCCAGTTAGCCCTTTTTGGTTGGATTGCTGGATTTCATCCACGAGGCTGGGAATTGTGGAGTTGTGCTGGTGTGCCAGACGAAGCAAATAATTGGACGGGGAATAACTTTGCCGGTTGGTGCTTTTTCGAGGCTAATGAGCAGATTAACACTGCGACGACTTCTCTTGATCCGTCTGAGCAAGTTGCTGCCTATATCCGTCAGCAGCAGCTCTTTACCCAGGAATTACCGGTGTTACCCCTCTTTCAGCGCATTGACGTGCTGATTGCGCGTTCTGGTCTTTCGGGCTGGCAACTGGACCCGATCGCACCATTTACGTGGAATATTGCAAGCTGGCGGTTGGGGGAGGAGTGAGGATAGTTGTAGCCCAACTAGGCCATGGGGGTGGGTTCCGAACCGCTACCTACCGATGCGGTGACGATCATGATCGGCGGGGCAATAGAGGCGTGGCGCCACCGACGGAACGAGACGATGACAGCTTCTTCACGTACTGCGGCCGGATTGGGAACCCGCGTCTGCCTCAGAAACCGACCATCAACAACCTAACACCGTCTATGATCGCTGGCTACCAATTCGCTGGCGATGCGTTCTAGCTCGCGGCAATGCTGTTGCCAGGAAAATTCAGCCACGACTCGCTTGCGAGCACGCTGGCCCATCGCGAAGGCTGCCGCTGGATCACTCAAGACTCGTTCAATGGCCGCTGCCAGCCCAGCAACGTCACCTTCAGGAAAGACAGCCCCCTCTTGCCCTTCGCGAATGATGGACGTGAGCGGCGGAATAGCTGCTGTAACAACCGGTAAACCGGCAGCCATATATTCGTAGATTTTCAACGGCGACCAGAAGAAGCCGGCAGCGCGCAGAGCTGGATGCGGGGCGGTATTGAACGGGGCAACGCCGAGATGGGCCTGCGCTAAGAGGGCAGGGATGTCTTTGTAAGGTACTGCACCGGTAAAGGTGAAGTGCTGGCGGTACGGTGCTGCCAGCGTTTCGGCGACTGTTCGCTCAGGGCCATCACCGATCAGGGTAAAGTGGTAAGGACGACCTCGTTCAAGTAAGATACACGCTGCCCGTATGAAGTCGGTGACCCCATGCCACGGTCGAAATGAACCCATAAAGACAATGTTGGGCGGGCCGGGAGGTAGAGCGGAAGGCGGGGTAAAGGCGTCAACGTTGGCTCCCCATGGTAGTTCGATAATCTTGCTTCGTGGAATGCTTGCCGGTACAGTAGTATGCAACGGGGTAATGATCCGATCGGCCCAACGGCACTGCTGCTCGGCCCAACGTCGGCACGGGCCGCCTAACGCATCGTCGATCTGGCGTTTACGGATACCGGGCGGATCAACGATCAGGGCATTCACTTCCAGGATGGTTGGTACCCTTAACCGTCGGGCAGCAATCATTCCCGCTCCGGCGAAGTTGTAATATCGTTCCATAATCAGATCGGGCTGAAGCCGGTCGGCCAACCGGACCACAGCGACAATACCTGCCAGGCTTAATGCTTTGGGGATGTCTTGATGGTAAAGGGTAAACCCAGCATACGGTTGACCGTGCAGCCGTATCAGTGACCGCACATGAAACTGATAGAGCGGTAGCTCGCGACTGGCGGCAACCACGTGGACTTCATGTCCCAAACGGGTCAGGCCACGAGCTACTTCCAGGGTATGGACGCTACCGCCTAATGTACCGGGCGTTGGAATGCCAGAAGCAAGATAAAGGATGCGCACAACAACCTATAACCGCTCGTAGCGTTCGAGATCCATCGTAATCGCGAGGGTACCTGGTGCTGCCCGCTGCATAATCTCGTGTGCTCGCTCAACCTGTGAATCTTCCACTCCAACCAGCAGAGTCGTGTTGCCACGGCGCAAAAAACCACCGGTTGTCGCCAGACGTGTCACCCGGAAGCCAGCGGTAACCAGGGCATCGACCCCGGCATCCGCGTAGGCGTCCTCGGTTACGAAGATAATCAACTTCATACTCACCCTTTCGCTTCTGCAAGCAGTTGCTGCCGAGATTATACGGAGAGCTGGCGTTATCGTCAATGTTTTGTATTGTTGGGCAATGACTGGCGTGCTATCATTGTCGTAGGTGTGAGCGGGTGTGTCGTGGCGGAGATAGCACGATGTTGTATCTGGAAGTTACAGCAGGAGGCGGCTATGCCAATACCGGTAGGTTTACGTCGCTTTGCCGACCGTCGTGCAGCCGGAAAGGCACTGGCCTGGAGTCTGAGCCACTATGCCGAACGTCCTGGATTGCAGATTTTGGCTTTGCCCCGAGGCGGTGTGCCAGTTGCTTATGAAGTGGCGAAGGCGTTGTCGGCACCACTCGATGTTTTGCTCGTGCGCAAACTCGGTGTGCCTGGTCAGGTTGAGCTAGCGATGGGAGCGATTGCTGAAGGTGGGGTACGGGTGCTCAACCACGAGATTATCGCCGATTTGTGTATCGCGCCCCAGGTGATTGAAGAGGTAGCTGCTCGCGAACAGTTGGAGATCGCCCGTCGTGCTCAAACCTACCGTGGTCAGCGTCCACCACCTGAACTGCGCGATAAGACGGTTATTATCATTGACGATGGTCTGGCAACCGGTGCTACCATGCACGCAGCAGTTGATTGTGTGCGGTTGCACCAACCACGGTGGATTACGGTTGCGGTGCCTGTAGCTAGCAAAGAAGGAGTGCGCATGGTACGTTCGGTGGCCGATGATGTAGTGGCAGTGTGGACGGTTGAACCGTTTTACGCCCTTAGCTACTGGTACGACGATTTTCGCCAGACCACCGATGATGAGGTGCGAGAATTGTTACAAGCTGCGCAACCGGCAGGTGCTGTGTCCGATCACGAGGGAGCATGATCACGGTTTGTCTACTTGGTTCGCCGCGAATTGTCGTTAACGATCAACCAATCTCGCTGCCACGTCGGCGTAGTCGGGCATTGTTTTACTACCTCGCTACGCACACCCGTCCGGTATCACGCGAACAGGTTTTGTCACTCCTCTGGCCCGATCACGAACGGGGAGCAGCACAGCAGATGTTGCGTTCAACGCTGTATGATATCCGGCGGGTATTGCGGGAAGGTTTAGTTACCGACGAAGAGTGGCTGGCACTTGAGGCAGTGGTAGATGTGCGTCATTTACAAACCCTGGTCGCCGCTGCACAGGTCGATGCAGCGATGCTCTTGAATGCGTTGCCTACTGGCGATGTGGAGTTCCTGGCGGGCTTTGCGCTCCCCGATTGTGAGCCGTTTCAGCTCTGGCTAGAGGCTGAGCGTGAACGAACACGAGCGTTGCTTGCCCGCGGTTGGTTGCGGCTGGCTCGCTTGTATGAACAGCAGGGTGATATGGTGGCAGCACTGGCCGCGCTCGATCAGGTGCTCAAGATCGATCCGCTCCAAGAAGATGTGCAGCGCGATGCGATGCGTCTGGCGTACCTGAGCGGTGATCGCGTAGGGGCTATCCGTCGTTTCGAGCGCTTGCGCGATCTGCTCGATCAAGAGTTGGGCGTGCCACCTATGCGCGAAACCCAGGCTCTGTACGATGCCGTTATTACCGATTCACTCGCTACGTCGCCGACGATACCGATGCGGCTGCGTCCGTCCTTGACCAATGGCTCATTCCCTTTCACCGGTCGGGAGCTTGAATTGGCAACGTTGCACTCAGAAGCACGTCCTGGCCGGTTGGTGCTCATCGAAGGTGTCCCCGGGATCGGTAAGACACGGCTGGCAGAGGAGTTTTTCACACGACGGGGTGGCTTGGTGATGATTGGCGCTGCCCGTGAGCTGGAACAACATCTGCCCTATTTGCCGATCAGGAACGCATTACACGATCTGATCAGCCGCCCTGACTGGCCGCTTCTGCGTTCGCAATTACAGCTTGCGCCGATCTGGTGGCATGAATTGGGCCGCTTACTACCCGATCTGGCCCCACCACCGGCTGGTTTCCCCGATGAGGCCCGCCTCTGGGAAGCAGTGACCCGTCTGTTGCTTGAACTGGCTCGCCATACTCCTGTAAGGTTTTTGTTCGACGATCTGCAATGGGCTGATGTCAGTACGCTTGGTCTGTTAGGGTATCTCTTGCGACGGAGTGCCGATGTTGATCTCTTGGTAGTGTCCACCAGTTGTCCACCTGAACCACGGAGCGCGCTCGCTAGTCTCATCCGCTCGCTGGTACGCGAAGAACGGCTGTTTCGCTTACCGATTAATCGTCTTGACCAAACAGCCGTGTTGGTAATCGCTCGTCATCTGAGTGAACCGTTCGCGCACCCGTTGGCCGATTGGCTCGAGCAGAGCGCCGAAGGCAACCCCTACATTATCGTCGAACTCATTCGTCATGCCCGCACTGCCGGTTGGCTCACCGATAACGGGATGGTCAACATCAGCACATTATCGGCGCAACCGATCGTACCGCAGACGGTCTCTAACCTGATTGAAACTCGTCTGAGCCGACTTTCGGAAGCAGCACGGCGTGTTCTTGATGCAGCCGTCCTGGTTGGGCGTGAGTTTGAATTTGGCGTTGTTGCCAGGGCAGCCGCTCTGTCCGACGACGCTGCACTCGCTGCGCTCGATGAATTGCTGGTAGCCCGACTGATTGTTCCGCTTGCAGATGGTCGATACCGTTTCGAGCATAGCTTGACAATGGAGATTGTGCGTCGTGATGGCGGAGGACTGCGCCGGCAGATGTTGCATCGGCGCATCGGTGAAGCACTTGAAGTGCTCTACCGCGAGCAGATTGATGATGTCGCTGGTCAAATTGCCCTTCATTTTACCAAAGGCGGTTGGCGAGAACGTGCAGCCGGTTATGCACTTCGTGCAGCAGAGCGTGCCGCATCAGTAGCTGCGTGGTCGGAGGCGGCTGAGTTCTACCATCAGGCCCTGATGGGCGTACCGGTGAATCAACGTGCAGCCGTTTTGATGAAACTGGGTGATGCACGGCTGCAATCCGGAGCAGCAGCTGCGGCAGCCGAGGCCTTTCGTGATGCAATGGCAGCCGCGCAGATGCCAAACGATGCGCTCGTTGCCCGACTGGCGCTGGCACGGGCACTGATCCCTCAAGGTCGCTATGCCGAAGTGATCGAACTGGTCAGTCAGCTTGACTCTGCCGCCGATCCGTCCGCGCAGGCAACCGCTCTCTTTCTCTGGGGAACGGCACTCTCGCTTGAAGGTGCCGATCTGGCTGCGGCTGCTATGCGGTTGTTTCAGGCCGAACAGATACTCCGCACCCACGCCGTCACTGATGGGGCGGCACTGGCCCACGTTAATTTCGAGTTGGGGAACGTTGCGGCGCAGCAGGGTGATCTCGACACGGCGATTGCCCGCTACGAGCAGGCCTGCCGCATTGCCGATGAAGCTGGTACGCAGGCAATGACCTGGCGGATCTTATCGCGCAATAATCAGGCGTATCACCGGTTGTTACGCGGTGAAATTGAGATGGCTGCGGCGATGATTACCGAGGCGCTAGCGTTGGCAGAGGAATGGGGAGCACTGTCGTTGCAGCCCTATCTCCTTTCGACTGCCGGTGAAGTGGCGCTGGCGCAGGATGATGTGACAACTGCCGCTGCACGATTTCAGCAGGGATTAACGCTTGCCACGCAGTTGGGTATTCCCGAGCGGATTGCCGGTATCACCGCGAATTTGGGGCTGGTAGCGTTGCGCCGTGGCGAAACGACCTGTGCCGTTCACTATCTCTCTTCGGCACTGGCCCAAGCCGATACGCTGGGGGCACGCCATCTGGCGGCCCAGATTCGTATCTGGCTTGCGCCTCTCTTACCAGCAGGGGAAGCGCGTACCCTGCTCGCCGAGGCGCACGAGATTGCTGAAATCGGTGGTCGTCGCCTGTTGTTAGCTGAGATTGAGCGGCTGCGGTCAGCGTTCACCGATCGTGAAATTGCGATACGTTGATCGGTGAATGCTCTGTTTAGAGCCTATCCGAATAATTGTCTCACCGTACAGCGAATGAAACCTGATAAGTGTACGGGCGCAGCGCCGCTGCGCCCCAACCGAATCTTCTTCTGCGACAAGGTATTCCGGATAGGCTCTTAGTGCTCGTGTGAAACACTCTTCACCCGTTCTGCCTCAGCAGCGATTCGTGCTGCTACTGCCTCTGCCTGCTTGCGGGCTATTTCTGGCATCAACGTGATGCTCTCGCGGGCACGCCAGCAAGCGGCAAAATGCCCATCGCCATAATCGACAAATGGCGGCTCTTCTTCCTTGCACTTCTGAATAGCGATCGGGCATCGGGTGTGGAAATGGCAACCTGATGGCGGATTGAGTGGACTCGGTACATCACCTTCAAGAATGATCCGTCGGCGCTGCTTTTCTACTTTAGGATCAGGAATGGGGACTGCCGAGAGCAAGGCCTGGGTATAAGGGTGCAGCGGCATTGAATAGAGCTTTGGCCCTTCGGCCAACTCGACAATCTTGCCGAGATACATTACTGCAACCCGATCCGAGATATGGTTGACAACACTCAGATCGTGGGCAATAAAGAGGTACGTCAGGCCAAGTTTATCCTGCAATTCTTCAAGCAAGTTAACTACCTGCGCCTGAATTGAGACATCGAGCGCCGATACTGGCTCATCGCACACGACGAAATCTGGTTCAACGGCCAGGGCACGGGCGATACCGATGCGTTGCCGCTGACCACCCGAAAATTCGTGCGGGTAACGGTTGGCAAAAGCTGGATTAAGACCAACCAGGTGTAACAGTTCTTCGACCCGTTCACGGACTGCCCGCCCCTCACGTAGTTTATGGACACGAATTGGTTCGGCAATAATATCACCCACCGTCATTCGCGGGTTGAGTGAGGCATACGGGTCTTGAAAGATCATCTGCACTCGCCGCCGCATCTGGCGCAGAGCATTCCCTCTCAGCTTCGTGAGGTCAATCCCCTCAAATAGCACCTGACCGTCAGTTGGTCGGTACAGTTGCAGAATTGCTCGTCCAGTCGTGCTCTTCCCACAACCAGATTCACCGACCAGGCCGAGCGTTTCACCACGTTTAATGCTAAAACTGACCCCATCAACCGCCTTCACCGTACCAACCCGCCGTTGAAAAATGATTCCGCGGGTGACCGGGAAATACATCCGTAAATTTTTGACTTCGATGAGATGTTCGCCTGATGGTGATGTTCCTGTTGTCATGCTTTGCCTCATCTACTCAAGCTGCAACATCGGTGGTCGCTTGTCTTGGAACAGGTGTATCCAGCGTAATCTCGAAATGACACGCTGCCCGATGATCGTTGCCAACGCTCCGCAGTTCGGGCACACTGCTCAGACATTCTTCGCGAGCGTAGTCACAACGCGGACTAAAAGGACAAATCGGCGGCAGATCGATCAAATTCGGTGGCAGGCCACGAATCGGGGTCAGGCGTCGACCACGTTCTTCATCGAGTCTTGGGATGGAACGGAGCAATCCAATCGTATACGGCATACGTGGATTGGCGAAAATCTCACTTGTTGGACCTTCTTCAACAACTTTACCGGCATACATGACCGTCACCCGATCAGTCATACCGGCAACAACACCAAGGTCGTGGGTGATCAAGATCACTGCGGTTTCAAGCTCTTCACGCAAGCGATTGATCAGCTCAAGAATCTGGGCCTGAATGGTGACATCGAGGGCTGTCGTTGGCTCATCGGCAATCAGTAGTTCGGGGTTACACGAAAGGGCCATCGCGATCATGACTCGTTGGCGCATCCCGCCCGAAAACTGGTGAGGATAGTTATCAAGTCGTTTACTGGGGGAGGGGATCCCAACCATGTCAAGCAGCTCGATGGCGCGATCGCGGGCCTCTTTTTTACTCAGCTTCAGATGTAATTCAAGCGATTCGGTAATCTGGCGGCCAATCGTCAAAACCGGATTGAGCGATGTCATAGGGTCTTGAAAAATCATCGCAATCCGATTCCCGCGAATATGCCGCATCTCTTCTTCACTGGCCTGGAGCAGGTCTTCACCATCAAACAAAATTTGCCCGCCGACGATCTTGCCTGGCGGATTGGGGATCAACCGCATGATCGAGAGGGAGGTCACCGATTTGCCACACCCCGACTCGCCGACGATACCGAGTGTCTCACCACGATTGACATAAAAAGAAACACCGTCAACCGCTTTGACGATGCCATCCTGGGTATAAAAGTAGGTGCGCAGGTCACGCACTTCAAGCAACGGGGCCATAAGACCGATCCTTTACTGTACCACTCTGTACATCACGCTGATGTCAGCAAGAAAATGTGATTTACCTTGCTATGACGCGGATATTGAGGATAGTACCACAAAAAATCAGTTAGTGTCAAGGGAGGGGGCAACGTTCACGGCGTTGTCAACAGGTGCCTCCTCTTTGGCAGTGGTGAGGTATGAAGGGCAGAGGAAAGAGCAATCGTCTCACGGTACGGCAGATGACACCTGATAGCTGTACGGGCGCAGTACTGCTGTGCCCCAACGATCTGCTGCTGCGACAGGGTATGCCGGATAGGCACTGAATAGCTTTCTGTTCCGAACGTGGTGTGCGACCAGCCCTGATCCGCTCACCCCTTCCTTCATTTCTCTTTTCTCTCTTGTAAGGGTGGGTTTCACCCCATAAACGCTCCCTTCCTCTCTTAGATTGAGAGAAAGGGAGCCTGGGGCACAGTGAGGAATACTCACCCAATTACCAGACACGTCGGCCCGGAATATCAAAGGTTGCCGTGCTGATAATATCAATAATTGTCGGTAGATAGTTGATCAAGATCAAGACAGCGGCGACTGCCACCCACACCAGTAGGCGATCAAGAACCTTCGGTGCGTCTTCGGGTCCAGAAAGAGCACGGGCGAAGGTAATATCGGGCACTTCGGCTAGCTTCTTGCCTCTTGTCAGGGTCATGATCATGTTGAGGTAGTAGAAGATGGCGCTTACAAACATGATCAGACCCCCAATCATGGCGAAGAAGAGGAAGAAGCGCCATTCATCTTGCACGTAAGGCGCACCGCCAATGTCGGAACGACGTGGCATTCCACGCAATCCCAGCTCATGCATGAAGTGCGAGAAGAGACCCATGCCAACGAACCATAGCCAGGCTTGCGCTACGCCAAGGCTCCTACTCCAGAGCGCACGTCCGGTCAGATGGGGGACCAGCCAGTATGTGATGCCCATAAAGCTCAGTGCAACTGCTGTTCCGACCGTTAGATGGAAGTGCCCCGAAATCCATGAAGTATTGTGTACAACCAGGTTGACGTTGTACGAAGCGTTAACCAGACCGCTAATTCCCCCAAAGGCAAAGAGCATCATGGCCACGAGCTGGGCCGAGATTTCCGGTTTCCCCCATGGCAGGTTGAAAATCCAGGCCAGCCAGCCTTCACCGCCATTCCGACGCCCGGCATACTCGAGTGAGGCCACGACGTTAAAGAAGGTCAGCAGACTGGGGAAGAAGACCCCGAAGGTAAAGACAGCGTGTACTAGTTTCCACATCTCCGAAATACCGGGGTCGGTCACCTGATGGTGCATCCCAATCGGGATTGACAGAATCAGGAAAAGGATGAACGAAACCCGTGCCATAGGGTCGCTGAACAGCTTACCTCCAGCTTGGGCCGGAACCAATGTGTACCACGAGATGTAGGCTGGCAGTAACCAAAAGTAGACAATCGGGTGTCCGGTAAACCAGAAGAGGGTACGGGCTAATACTGGATCGGTCCCTCCTACCAGGCCCAGTGACCATGGAATAACCAGGAAGATCATTTCGCTGGCTACACCAATGGTCGCGATCGTCCACATCAGCATGGTGACGATGGCCATAAACGCTGGCAGCGGCGTGCGTTGACCGGGATTATCGGCCAGCCAGGCATTCCGAGTCAGGATCATGTTCACCAACAAGAGCCACGTCCCGGCGACCACCATTGTCAACCCAATGTAGAAGAGTGAGTCGGCTTTCAATGGTGGGTAAAAGGTGAACATCACGGTAGCGTTGTTGGTGAGCAACGGGATGGCGGCTAGCAACAGACCGCTAACCATCACCCAGAGCGTGGCCCACGCCAGCCGACTACTGGCCAATGGCCGATTGAGAGCCTTGGCAAAAATGTACGTTAGAAAGCCAATAATGTAAAAAGTGGTGAAGACGAGAACGTTGAGCACCCCATGCACGGTCAGGCCCTGATAATAGCCCCCGGGCAAGAGTGGTTTTGCCGGTGTGTAGAGATCAAGCCCGTTGTAGCGCAAAATTTGCAATACACCCATCAATCCGCCTACTGCCAGTGCGGCAAGGGCGATAAAAATGTTAATCCCGGCAAGTTTGCGCTCGACGCTTAAATCAGCGCTGATTGCTAACGGGCGGGCACGTGCTGCAATACTGGCCATGCAACTCTCTCCTTTATTCCAGCCGAGCAAGTCGTATGCTCAGTTCACAATAACCTTGCCGAACATCACATGATGACCGGCGCCGCAGTATTCATGGCAGACAATCAGATATTCACCGGGCTTGTCGAAGGTGGCTGTTACACGCGAAACCTGGCCTGGAATGACCATCACATTGACAGGGACACCTTCGATCTTGAAGCCATGGATTACATCTTTGCTGGTCAAGACGAATGTGACCTTAGATCCGGCCGGAATTTCTATCGTATTGGGAACAAACATAAACGTTTGCGCCAGCATGATGGCCTCATAACGCCCAGGCGCAATCTCACGTAAACCGGTCTGACTGAAGGTGGAATCAGTACCTGCCACTACCGCACTGATACTCACCCGGCCGGCTGACGTCGGTACTCGAACCCCAACTGCAAAGGCGGTAACTAAGATGGCTACCATCATCGAGACAGGGATGGCAACACTGGGCAGAATCCAGGCTACCTCGAAGAGGTAGCTGATAAACTTTTTGTCTTTCATGACGCTGGTATCCCTCCGTTGTTCAACAAGGTCAGATACACCTGCATCCACAAGATACTCAGGGCGAGCAAGAAACCGAGCGTGATCATCAGTGCGCCACGTGGTGGCTCATGATCGTCATCATGCTCGTCTTCCGATGGGCGGCGATAGCTTGACATCCTGTCCTCCTCTTCTATTCCGGATAACACACAAATAGATGAGACGCTTCGTACACGAACCGCATCGCTCCCTGGCTACTCATCTCACGTGCGATCAGGTCGATGTCACGGAGTGCAATCTCCAGGGGTGGACCTTCGGCTGGGTACGAGGTGCGGATCACCCCACTGGGATCAATCAGAAATGTGCGCCGTTCGGCGTACAGTTTGCCGTTCTCGTCAGGTTCGGTGTAGTACACCCCCAGCCCACCACCGACGATCATTTTGATTTCGCGGGGATCACCAGTAACAAATCGCCAGCTCTGCGGGTCAACCCCCAGTTCGCCGGCCAGTGCCGACAGGTCGGCGGGTGTGTCGTGAACAGGATCGAGCGTGATAGTCAGGAAAATGACCTCACTCCCCAATCGACCACTGCTTTGAAGTACCTTACGTAGCTCAAGCAGACGTCGGGTCTGCTCTGCACATTCCTCCCCGCATCGCCGGTGCATCAGGCTCACGAATACCATACGCCCGCGTAGATCACTGTCGAGCAAACGGCTGCCCCGCTGGTCGGTAAGCGCGAATGGTGGAAACTGTTCACCACGCGGCAATACCTTGACCGGTCGGGCAATGACAAACCAGAGCATCGTTGTGAGCAGACCAACCAGTACTGTTGAAATGAGTGCTATTCCCAGGCGCATGCGGTGACCTGTCTAGCTCTATTGCTTGCAAACCGAGTATACCCGCCTCTTTTCCCTTGCGGAGTAAAGCGGTTATAACAAACAGTTGTAGTCTTGCAACAATTTGTGTCTGTATTCACAGTGAATGCACATACGATGTACTAGTAATTCCTTTTCTCGAAAGCTCGTGTTGGCTACATCAATATGTGAGGAATGAAGTGTGACTCGATCCCAGGTCTGAGAACACGTAGCCCGTAGCGGGCGTATCTGAGAGAGTGTCTGAAATGTATCTGGTGCCCTTGCTGTCCAGGGATTGACGGAATGATTGGCTTGCTGAAATCAAGTCTCAGTGTTGTACATAACTCAACATTTTTCAGACACCCTCTGAGAGTTTCCTGCCTGGCAGTTGCCTGTGTCGCTCGCGTTCAGCACACCTTGGGACACAGGTTTGACACCTGTTCCTTCCGTAACGATCGTCGGGCGAACACCAGAGCAGACTGCGTATTTGCAATATAGAAAAGTCATCGTTGTGCAAACGTTCTGTGCTGGCGTGCGGTGAGCTGCATTTTTCAGTCCTGTTACCGTTTGCCCCTTTCGCTCCCATTGGAGAAGCCTGTTGAAACGCGCTACCATTTGCTCCTCAGTTGTTGTCTCTCTACTCAGAACGAATAAGCTCTCTCTGTACATACCGTTTCACATCGTTACAATCGGTATGGCCGGTCTCTGTACGGCATTCCGGCACGCCAGTAATCGGCTAGAAGGAAGTGATATGACGCAAAAAAAGATTGTTGTGATTGGGAGTGGCTTTGGAGGTTTGAGTGCTGCGATTCGCCTGGCAGCTCAGGGCCATGAAGTAACAATTCTCGAGCAGCGTGATCGTCCTGGTGGTCGGGCTTACGTGTATCAGACCAAAGGTTATACATTTGATAGTGGTCCGACCGTCATTACCGCCCCGTTTATGTTTGATGAACTCTGGCAGTTGGCCGGTAAGCGTCGTGAAGATTATTTCACCCTCGAACCATGTCGGCCATTCTATCGCCTGTTTAATCACGAGGGGCGCTATCTCGAATACGGTGAAGATGAGCAGGCTTTACTCGATCAGATTCGGCAGTGGAATCCCGCCGATGTTGAGGGGTATCGCCGTTTTATTGCCAGTACGCGACCTATCTTTGAAAAGGGTTTCAGTCTGATTGACAAGCCCTTTCTTCACTTTAGTGATATGCTGCGCGTTACCCCCGATTTGATCCGGCTCAAATCGCATCAGAGTGTATACCGCTTCGTTTCCCAGTTTTTCCAAGATGATTTTCTCCGCCGTTGTTTCTCATTCCATCCGTTGTTTATCGGTGGTAATCCCTTTGATGCCACGTCGATCTATGCCATGGTACATTATCTCGAACGACGTTGGGGGGTCTATCACGCACGCGGTGGCACTGGCTCAATCGTAAAGGCAATGGTGCAGCTCTTCACCGAATTGGGTGGTCGTCTCGAATTGAACACCAAAGCAGTTGAAATCGTGATTGACGGCCGTCGAGCACGAGCTGTACGTACCCAAGACGGGCGGATGTTCCCTGCCGATGTAGTGGTATCGAACGCCGATGTGCCACAAACCTACATGGCGTTGATCCCACCACGGTACCGTAAAGTGCAAACTGACCGTCGGCTACGCCGGATGCGCTACAGTATGTCGTTGGCGGTGATTTACCTGGGCATTAATCGCCGCTATGACGATGGTCGGTTGGTCCAGCACAACATCATCTTTAGCGAACGCTACAAAGGCCTGCTCGACGATATTTTCAACCGCAAGCGATTAGCCGACGATTTCTCGCTCTATCTGCACCGTCCGTCGCACAATGATCCGACGCTGGCGCCGCCTGGGCACGAGGCTCTTTACGTCCTGACGCCGGTTCCCAATCTGGCTGCACCAATCGATTGGTCGGTAGCCGGGCCGCGCCTGCGTGAAGCGATTTTAACCTTCCTCGAAGAGCATTATATGCCTGGTCTCCGGCGTCATATCGTGGTTGAACATATGGTCGATCCGAGGTATTACCGTGATGCACTAAATAGCTATCTGGGGGCAGGGTTCTCTATCCAGCCACTCTTAACGCAATCGGCGTGGTTCCGTCCGCACAACCGCTCGGAGGACATTGATAATCTCTACCTGGTCGGCGCCGGTACCCATCCTGGTGCTGGCTTACCCGGTGTAATTGCTTCAGGTGCGATTGTTGCCAACCTTGTGGGTCAGGAACACTCGTAAGCCTATCGTAGTGGGGCAGTAATTTTACTGCTGCCTCACTCGCGTGCTCCTGTTCTATACCCTCTGTATAGCGAGTAAACGCTGCTTACTTATCTCGTCTCTTCCCTACCTCATGGAACAACACGTAAAACGCGATACCAATACCTCCCAATCCCACCAAACCGACGAGTAAACTGATCAGATCATCTGGCCAGTGGTAGACAGCCGAAGGTGTAGCACCGGGAATAAACTCGCGCCCATACCACCAGCCCAGCCCGATGACGATACTGGCTACGAGCGCATAGAGCACGCGCTGCCATAGCCCCGGCGCCTGCCAGATACCCGGCAGCATCCGACCGAGCACTATCGCCAGCAACAACGCCTCGGCCGAATTCGCAATGCTGAAGGCAATCGCCAGACCGCCGATGTCACCGCCACCGGCAAGCAATACCACACCTAACCCGATGTTCATTGCTACTTGCGCCAATCCAATTAATACTGGAGGCCAGGTGCGCTGCATCGCATAAAAGGTACGGATCAGAATCTCGGAAGCGGCAAAGGCCGGTAAGGCACACGCATATCCGGTGAGGGCAGCCGCTGTATAACTCAGCGAAATCGTGTCAAATGCCCCCCGTTCAAAGAGTAGTCGTGCCAGTGCTGGGCCAAGGGTGAGCAGACCAACGGTTGCCGGCAAGGTGAGCCAGAGAATACGTTCCAGCGTTGATCGTACATCATCGATCAGGGCACTGAACTGTTGATCTGCTACCAGGCGGGCTAGACGAGGGAAGGCCACGGTGCTCAGGCTAAGTGCAAAGATGCCGTATGGTAGCAACATCAACTGATATGCCCAGCGTAATCCAGCCAGTTTGGCGTCTCCATCAGGTAAACGGCTTGCCAGGACCAACGTGGCTACGATACTTAGATGCGCTGCAGCCTGTCCGATCACTCTTGGACCCATCGCCTGCGCTACTTTCACAAGTTCGGGCAGATTACGCCCTAAATGTGGCCGTAGGCGCATCCCCAACTGCATAAGGACTGGGATCTGGATCAGCAAGTATCCTGCTGCGCCGATGACGACACCCCAGGCCATACCCCAGATGCCTAGCCAGGGCGCCAGCAGGGCGCCACCGGTGATCCCAAGGTTGTAAATGCTAGGCGCTATGGCCGGCATCGTAAAGCGATCGCGGGCATTAAGGATCGCCATTGCCAAACCTCCTAATCCCAACAGTAACGGTGAGAGCAGGAACAGTCGGGTGAGGGCAATGATCAGATCAAGCGTTGCCGCCGAGAAACCTTCACCGCCGTACAGCATTGGTACCAGCCAGGGCGCAACGGCAAAGAGTACCATACTGGCGATGCCTAAAGCAATCAGCGCCCACGTGACCACAGCACCGGTCAGGTCCCATGCTCGTGTTGGATGTTCTCGTTCCCACAGTTCGATAAAGACCGGGATAAAGCTACTGCCGAGCGCCCCGCCAATAATGACCAGATACAACAGATCGACAGTGCTGATAGCAGCTCCGTAAGCGGCCATCTCGGCTGAGGTGCCAAAATAGTAAGAGGCAACAATATCGCGGATGAGCCCCGTCAACCGACTCAAGATGAATCCAGCCATGACGATCAGGCTATAGCGTTGTGTGCTCAGGCGTCGTAGGATAGAGCTTAGTTGCACGGTTGGCATTCCTATGCTATACTTCACAATTAGCGCGGCGAGCAAGCGCTCGCCGCTTCACGTGTCACATTACGCGCCAATTATATCCGAGGAGTTTAGCCTTGGCGAACACAAAGTCTGCAAAAAAGCGTATTCGGAGCGATGCGCGGAAGCATCTGCGAAACAAGTCGTACCGCTCGCGGGTGAAGACGATGATCAAGAAGGCCGAGCAGGCTCTGGCAAGCGGTGTTGTTGATCAAGCTGCTCTGCGTATGGCGTTCAGCACCCTCGATAAGGCAGCAGTAAAAGGGATTATTCACAAAAACAACGCTGCTCGTCGCAAGTCACGGCTGGCCCAAAAAGCAAAGCGAGTGGCGCTGGCTGCGCAGGCTGCACAGTCCGGTTCTGCCGCTTGACACTGTTTCGATGACAGCAGAGGCAACGCACAGTTCGCTGTGCGTTGCTTTTTTCTGCCAGCGAAGTTCCTTTCACGCTGCCATGCTTCGCTACCGAACCGTACCGCTTTCAGGCGAGGGCAGCGCAATCTTCACGCCCGGCCCACTTGACCCCGTTACCGCTTCCCCTTCGGCTGCTGAGCCTGACATAGTTCCACTACGAACAGTTCGAGCGCTGTTTCGGCCTGCATTCGCCCAGTTTTGATCGCGTGATCGAGTTCAAGCAAACGGTCGTGGGCATTGATCAGCTCGTCAATGCTAAAATTACGTGCCTGTTCAGTTGCCTTTCGCGCTACAAACGGTTTCAGATTGAGTTCACCGGCGATCTCTTCAGGTTTGCGGCGTTGGCTGATCAGGTGTCTGACATGCAAGAGGATACGAATCTGACGGGCCAGCATGAACAGAATATACTGTGGTGCTTCACCATCTTCCATCAGTGCCCGTGCACCACGGAGCGCTGAGGCCAGCCGTCGTGAACTCAGTTCATCAATAAAGGCAAAGAGGTTTTGCTCTTGTTGATCGGCAACCAGTCGTTCGACAGCACTTTGATCGATTGTTCCATTGCGGCCAACGTAGTTAGCCAGTTTGGTCAGTTCATTAACCAACAGGCGACTATCGTTTCCTGCCAGATCGACGAGGCATTGTGCTGCCGTAGAGGAAATGCTTACGTTCAGCAGCCGTGCCCGTTGCTCAATCCAGCGCAAAAGTTCTTGACCGGTGAGCAAGGGAAATTCGCGAACAACGCCATGTTTGCTGAGATAGGTAAAGAGGAGATGACGGCGATCAATCTCTTCTTGTTCGACAAACACCAGATCACAGGTTGCCGGTACCCGTGCGCAATAATCGCGCAGCTCTTCGCGCGCTTTTCCGGCTTTACTGTGCTTTAATGCATCGTAGACAATTACCAGCCGTCGTTCGGCCAAAAAGGGGTGCGCTTCACATGCAGCTACCAGGTGTTCGATGGTCAGCTTTCGACCATCGAGCACACTCATGTTCAGGTCGGCTACTTCTGCCGGTAGCCGGGCGCGGAGGCTGGCAATCTCCTCGCTCCGCGCCAGCTCATTAGGACCGTAGAACAGGTAGATCATCGTTCCGCTCTGCATCAAGGGCTTTCACAATTGCGATCATCAATCGGGCTGCACGCTCGATTACCGTTGGCTCGATCACCGGCTGTGCCTGCGATACAGCCTGGACACTCAGTGTGCGGAATCCACGTCGCCGAAAAGGCGATAAGATGCCGTCATAACGTGCCTGAGTGCGTGGCTCCAGATCAATGATCGGGTCGTTGCGGTCGGCCATCATCGCCAGGTGGTAGAGCAGCGGATCGGCATGTTCCTGGTGAAGAAGACCACTGCGACTGATCACGATGAGTTGATCGCCGGCGAGAGGGCCTAGCCCAACCACCAGGGTGTTCGTCGGATCAAACGGGTAGCGATCAAGCAAAGCCGGTATTCCATACGGATCACAGTGGGCTGCCCCCACCGCGATGGCCCATACCTCAACGTGATGGGTTTCGGGGAGCTGTTGACCGATCCGCACCAGGGCGGCCAGCGCCGCCAGCCCGCCATCAGGGTGTGCTAATGGAGGTTGGTTCCAGGCTGCCCATAGCAGGCTCATGCTACCGCCAAAGGCGCCAGCGCTCAAGAGCCAGCGCCACTCTGAACCCACCATTGTTGCGCACGCAACAACGACCGGCAAACAACTTATCCCTAGCCGCGCAAGCAATCCTGCACGGGTCGGTGCAATCAGGATGCTCAGCCCGCGCCAGGCCGGTGGTGTGTCGAGTGGCGCCAGGATCACAAAGCGATAACGGGGCAGGCGCGGCATTTGAGTCGTTGCTTCTACGATGGGGCGAGCGGCAATAATATGTTGACTGGTATGCCGTCGTTGCCATACCGGCAATGGTGCGTACAGCCCGTCAACCAGCAGCAACCCCATCAGCCACAGACTCAGGATCAGGCTCATTGGTGGTTGCCAGGCGGCCAACATTACCGCTCCCATCAGGAGGATCGCTACCGGTACCAGTCGAACCCCTGGTCGATGAACGGTAGACAGCGATCTGGTGTCAACACTAAAGCCCACCTGACGCAGGCGGGCATTGATTTGCGCTGCGGCAATCGCTTCTGCCGCCGAGGTTGCGATACGCGGACCAATTTGCTCGGACAACTCAGCCAGCAAGCCGGCGCCATCTGTCATTCTAACCGGCATTGTTTTGTCACTACCTCTACGGTGTTGGTGTTGGTGGTAATGGAGTATTCGTTGGATTAGTAACCCACGGTGCTCTAATCGGTGTTGAGGTTGCTGGTGGTGTCAGCGGATTTTCTGGCAAGCCGGGGAGTGGCGATGCTGGACGTTTACAG
>NZ_JPIM01000002.1 GCF_000735195.1 Chloroflexus sp. MS-G | reverse complement strand
CAAGCCGTTGACCGTACCTGCGGGCCGGAGGCCCGCGCACCCAGGTGATGCTGTGGGTTGGGAGACATTGTCAGCGATGTTCTTCGGTGTCGCTCCGTCGTTACACCGTTCAGTTCAGTTATCGAATGTACCTAATGCTGACGACGCTGAAACGTTCTGGCATCCAACACGTCGCGAGAGCATTGCTCAGCGGTATGCTATAATATAGCGATCCAATCCGGCGGCTTATCGGATTGGATCGAATAAAGAAGCGTTTTCGGCCTGAAGCGTATCAGGCCTCCTCTAGATAACAGTGACATGGAGTGTTGCCGTGGGTTTCAACCCCTTTAATACAATTTTTGGCGCCTTTAGTCGTGATCTGGGTATTGATCTCGGTACGGCTAATACCCTGGTTCACGTGCGTGGTAAAGGGATCGTCATCAGTGAACCATCGGTCGTCGCGATTGATACACGCACAAAAAAGGTGCATGCAGTTGGGGCAGAAGCCAAGGCGATGGTGGGCAAGACACCGGCCAACATTGTTGCAGTGCGACCACTGAAAGATGGGGTTATCGCCGATTTTGATGTGGTCGAGCAAATGCTGGCCTATTTTATTAAAAAGGCGCATGCCTATGCTGCACTGCCGCTGGTCGATCCGCGACCGCGGGTTGTGGTCGGTGTACCTTCGGGGGTCACAGAGGTAGAAAAGCGCGCAGCACGTGAAGCTGCTTTGAACGCGAAAGCGCGTGAGGCCTACGTGGTCGAGGAGCCAATGGCGGCGGCTATCGGCGCCGGTCTGCCGGTGGAGGAGCCGATTGGTTCGATGATCGTTGACATCGGTGGTGGTACGACAGAGATTGCCGTCATTGCCCTGGGTGGAATTGTCATAAATCATTCGATCCGAATCGCCGGTGATGAAATTGACGAAGCGATTATTCAGTTTGCGCGTCGGGAATACAACTTGCTGATCGGTGAGCGGATGGCCGAGAAAGCGAAGATTGCCGCCGGTTCGGCTTACCCCCTCGATGAAGAGATCAAAGTTGTTTTGCGGGGCCGTGATCTCCTCACCGGTTTGCCGAAGGCAATAGAGGTCAGCTCGGTTGAGCTACGCGAGGGTATTGCTGGGCCGGTGAATGCGATTGTTGCTGAAGTGCGGGCGGCGCTTGAAGAGACACCACCCGAGCTAGTTGCGGACATTATGGAACACGGCATTATGCTGGCCGGTGGTGGTTCGTTGCTGCACGGCCTTGACAAGCGGATCGCCGCTGAGACTCGTATGCCGGTGCATATCGCCCAAGACCCGCTGTCGTGTGTGGCGCGTGGCGCCGGTAAAATGGTTGAACACTTTGATAACGGTGTCTACCAGGATATTTTGATGCGTGCCCAGTCTTCTCGTCGGGTGCGGAGATAGCTCATGCGCGATTTTCTCGATGAACGACCGTTACAATTACGTCGTGAGCCGGCCAGTGATCGAGGATACTGGCGCGTGATTGCACTGGCAGGGGTGTTATTGCTCGTTGGTGTGCTGATGTTGGTACTTGATCGACAAGGCATTATTACGCCAGCGCACCTCCGCCTTCGCGAGGTCGTGCAACCACTGGCTTCTTGGTTGACGGAACGACGAGCCAATCTGGTGTCGTGGTGGTCAACTCCGCGTGATGTGACGACAATGCAGGCCAGAATCGCCGAACTGGAAGCCGAGAACGCTCGTCTGGCTACTGAAGTGCTTCGGCTTGAACAGGCCAGAGTTGAGAATAGCTTCTTACGCCAGCAGCTTGCGATTACTCGTTCGTATCCGTGGAACATTCTCGGCGCTGAGGTGATGGTGCTCGCACCTGATGCAGCCCGTCGCGTATTGACCATTGCCCGCGGGGCCGAGGATGGAGTGCGCGTGGGGATGGCAGTAATAGGGCAGCAGCCAGGTGGGCCACCAGCGTTGATTGGCGTAATCGAGGCAGTGGGACCGCGCACTGCTGATGTGCTAATGATCACCGATATTAGCAGTCAGCTCAGTGTGCGTTTGTTACAAGCTGATTCGGCACCACTTGGTTTGATGCAGGGGCAGTGGCAGCTTGGTTCACGTTTGCGTGTCGAGCTGATTGATCGCAGCCTGGCGATGCACGAGGGTGACCATGTTGTAACGGCTGGAATTAGCGGAGCGCTCAATCTACCTCTTGATCTGGCTGCTATGCCGCAAGCGGTACCGATTGGCGTGATCGAAGCGGTACGACAGGAAGGGCAACGCCAGATCGGTGAGATCCGGCCGTTCGTTGATCCGGATCAGGTACATTACGTGTGGGTAATAATCAGCCAAGACGGATAGAAGAACGACTGGCACGAGAATCGGGGCTGATTCTCATTTTGTTGCTCCTTGCGCTGATCCAGGTGACGTTATTAACGGCTCCTACCGGCTTTTGCATTCCGCTCCTGCTGGTTCTGGCAATTGGGCGATCACTGGTCGGGGCAGGAACAGCGGAACCGGTTCGAGGGTTAATGCGTGGTTTGTGGTGGGCCTTTTACGGTGGAATCGCGTTGGATTTGCTGGGATCGATGCCGTTCGGCAGTCATACGATTGCTCATCTAGTAGCTGTGTTCGTTGTTGGCCTGGTTGCTCGCCGATTTGTCGTTGAACGCCCGCTGGTGTCGTTGCTGTCAGTCGCATGTGGTACCCTGATTTACGAGGCTGTGCTCTGGCTTTTGGTGTTGCCGCCAGATAGTGACTGGCAGGTGTATGTGCGGGTGGTGATGTTGCCCTCGCTCCTGCTGGCCCTGATACCAACATTACCGACCGTCGCTCTCCTCCACCGCTTGTTGCGAATGGTGAAAGATTGAGGTAATCATTCTTCTGCTCAGTGTTGCTATTGGAATACCGACCGGGTACAGGAAGGCTAAAGAACAGCCATGAATCGACTCATCGCATTGCGAGCAATTCTGTTGCTGGTGGTGGTTGTGTTGGTGGCACGGCTGGCACAATTACAACTGATTACAACGGACGCGCAGCGGTTTGGTCCCAACATTGACGTCACGACAAGGCGGTATTTGACGAACCAGCCGCGCCGGGGTGAAATCCTGGATGCTCGTGGTCGTATCCTGGCCGAAAGTGTTCCGATCTATAACCTGGCCGCTGTGCCCGGGCAGCTTCCCTCAGCTACGACTGCACCCGAACAGCGCGCGTTAACCCTGGCTCGCCTGGCGCAGATTGCCGATCTGCCAGCGACACTTATTATCGATCCGGCCAGTGCTGTTGAAACGATGCCTGATCTACGGGCCGATGTGATGGCGTTGACCGGCGCGCCTTTGCCTGCCACAACTGATAGCGTGACGATCACGATTGCCCCAGCAGATAGCATTGGTGCGCTCACGCTGAGCCGAAAGTATCGGGAGGTGGTAACACTGGTCAATCCGATTGAACAGCTTCTAGCGCAGGCAAATGTACGGAGTTACCAACCGGTCATTATCAAAGAAGATATTGCGCCAGAACTTGTTTTGGCGTTGCGCGAGAATACTAATTATCTCCCCGGTGCGCGAGTGGTAGAGGGGTTTCGTCGCCGTTATCCGCTGAGTAGCGAGATACCTTCACTTTCCCACCTGTTGGGGTATGTCGGACGGATCAATGCCTGCGAGCTGACGGCGGTGAACCCGGCCAGTTCATGGTTACGAGCGTTAACTGATGTCACGGCGAATGCGCCCGTGTGTGGCTTGATGACGAAGGAGATTGAACCAACCAGCATCGGCTTGCCACCGTATTTGCCGAGTGATCTAATCGGTAAAGACGGTCTAGAGGCAGCTTACGAGAAGGTGCTGCGTGGTCAGATGGGGATCGACTCGCTGCTGGTTGATGCGCTGCAACGTCCGGTGAGTGGTGTAACCACGCTGCGACCGGTTGCGAATGGTCACAATCTGATCCTGACCATTGACGCACAATTCCAGGCCGAGGTTGAGCGCATCCTACAGCGCTGGATTCGTGTCGGTGAAGAGCGACGATTAGCTGCGAAAGAAGCGCACAAGCGGGCCTATGCGCCGATTGTGGCCGGGGTTGCCGTGGCGCTTGACCCGCGTGATGGCCGTATCCTGGCGATGGTGAGCATCCCCGACTACGACAATAATATCTGGGTTGATCCAAAGCGGATCGCTGAATTACAGGCATTGCTCGCGCCACCGAGCGTCGAAGCGCAACGCGAGTTGCAGCGGCTGGCGCCTTTTACCAATCGTGCGATCTCTGGACAGTATCCACCAGGTTCGACAATCAAACAATTTGTTGGTGCAGTGGCGTTACAACAGGGCGTGATCACGGCTGATACAAAACTGCGTGACCCTGGTTTGTTGCGTCTGATCGAACGCAGCGGTGCAGAATTCATTTTGCCCAACTCGGTACGCAACCGTGACAATGGCCTGATCGATGTTCGCGATGCGCTGCGATTGTCGTCAAACGTCTTCTTTGCCAGTGTTGCCGGTGGCAACGACCAGGCGGTCAATCTTGATCAACGTGCGCTCCGTATTCCTGGGTTGGGGATCGATCAGCTCGTGGAGGGGTTATCGTGGTTCAATTTTGGTCGTGCGACAGGGGTTGATCTGGTTGGGGAAGCCAGCGGTCGGGTACCAACGCGCGCATGGAAGGCTCAAGTTTTGCGTGAAGCCTGGACTACCGGCGATACCTACAATACGGCCATTGGTCAGGGCTATCTGGAAGTGACTCCGCTACAACTAGCAGTTGCTGCCGGAGCAATTGCAACCGATGGCACCCTGTATCGTCCACACGTGGTTGATCGGATCGTCGATGAGAACGGTCAGGTCGTTCAGCAGATACCCGCCGAGCCAATTGGGCGCATTCCGGTTGAACAACGTCATCTGGCAACAATCCGCGAAGGGTTGTTTGCCTCGATTACCAATGGCTTGGGTGTCGCAGCCCGTGAAGTCTGTTCGGGGTTGCGGATTGCCGGTAAAACCGGTACTGCAGAGTTTGGCCCGATCTTGACAACTGCTGATGGTCGGCTGGTGCGGCAAAGCCATGCCTGGTTTGTCGGGTTTGCTCCATACGAGCGCCCGGAGATTGTGGTTGCAGTGCTGGTCGAGGGAGTGGGTGATCTCAACGATGGTTCGTCAACCATTGCTGTCCCGGCCGTGACTCAGATCATGCAAGCGTATTTTGGGGTTACTCCACCGACCAATCCGCCGTCAATTTGCCCGGTACTGCCGTAGATTGGCTAATGTTCCATATATCGCTGACTAGAGGAGAGGGCGCTGGTGCAGATTCCCGCGAACTTGTGCTGAGATGGAGATGACGTGAAGCCCTGTCGCTCAATTAGATGAGCATGAAACGGTGTCAGGATTGTGAAGCAACCTGATTATCTAGTACCGAACTCCAGATCGGTCAGTACAACCAGTGCATCGAAATCATCAAGGAGATCAGGAGCATAGGTAGCCACGACCGTGCGTGCAGTAGATCGTTCTGTCTGATTCGCTTGACGTAGCAAACGGGTAATATCAGCGATATCTTGGGCTCGACCTGCCTGTAATTTCATCAAGATCAGAAATTGTCGCGGTAATACCGGAAAGCCGGCGAGATCATACTCCAGATGTGATAGAGCTTCGTTGAGCCAGGGTTCTTTCAATGCCAGGACATCGATGCTATAACCCGTATCATCTGGCGCATGTGCGGTAAATCCGCCAATGAGCAACGGATGACCAATCCGGTAGCCAGCGGCGGTGAAGGCAAGCCGTGCAGCCTGTTCTTCGTGAGCCTGGATAACAATATCGATGTCTTGGGTCAAACGCTCTGGAGCATAGGCGCGCAGTGCCATTGCGCCAACCAGCGCCCAGTGGATATTTTCCAGTATTCGCCACAAGTCTGGCAATTGTTGCACGGTGGTTCTCCGGTTTAAGAATTCGTCCGCTGAGCCGGTACCTCTGGCCGCACGACGTAGTGCTATACGAATGTATGGATTTTTTGGTTGTAGCGTCTGCACGACGTACCCCACTCTTTTGGAAATGGTACTCTTGCGATGAAGCAGGCAGGTGCTATTCACATCTGGTTATCAAGAACTACCAATATCTTAGCACATACCTGCTACTGGGTGCGCGGGTCTCTGGCCCGCGTTGGGTGGTCATTTTAGAAAGGACACTGCAACGAGCGGGTTTGGCACCCGCCTCTACCCGGCGCGTGGTAAAGAGAGCGTAAAGGTACTGCCTTTGCCAGGGCCAGCGCTGGCAGCGCGGATGTCACCGCCCATTGCCCAGGCCAGATGGCGAGCGATGGTCAGCCCGATACCACTTCCACCGCTGGTACGAGCGCGCGAGGGGTCGGCCCGGTAGAAACGTTCAAAGATGAAAGGGAGATGTTCGGCGGCGATACCAATACCAGTGTCTTCGACGATGACCTGCACTTCGTCGTTGGTATGGACTGAACGAATAGTAATGCAACCGCCTTCAGGAGTATAGCGTACTGCATTACCGAGAAGATTGAGCAAAATCTGGGCTACACGGTCGGGGTCGGCGTGAACCAGCAGTGGGTGTTCGTGAGACGCAAATTGCATCTGTAAACAGCCATCGAGCACCTGAGGCTGGATTTGCGCGACGACACGGTGGATGACGTCGTTGATATCGAAGGTCGTGAAGTGGAGTGAGATCTGACCGGCTTCGACCCGCGAGAGGGTCTGAAGATCATCGACGAGACGCCGTAGGCGGCGCACTTCTTGCTTCATATCGAGAAAGGTGTCAGCGGTGTTGGGCAGTACGCCATCGATCAAACCCTCCAGGTAGCCTTCAATTCCGGCGAGTGGTGTGCGCAGTTCGTGGGCTATATTGCCGATCATGGTGATGCGGCGCTGCTCGATCTGTTCCAGCGCCTCGGCCATCTGGTTGAAGCTCTCAGCAACGGCGCGTAACTCATCACTTGCCGGTACCTCAACGCGCTCGTCGTAGCGTCCGGCGGCAATGCGTTGACTACTGCCAGCGATATTGCGAAGTGAGCGTAAGATGATCTGAACCAGCAGGAGACTGGTGGTTAGACCGGCAATGGTGGCTGCCAGCGCAGCTACAGCCAGTGCCTGAATGACGGTGGTGCGTACAGGTGTTACCTGTGCAGTTGGGATGGTTTGTTCGATCAGGAGGTTGGCAGTGAAGCTGAGTGTCACGACGCCAACGATGACCACCAGCATTTGCGCACCGATGATTTGCCAGCGAAGTTGTCGCCAAAAGCGCATAGTTCACCGTGTGTTACTGTCTGTTCGCAGCACGTGGCTGAAACATACTCCTGCTAAGGAAACACGGACCGAAAGCTCGTCTGGTCATGACCAGTCCGGCACTCGCTTCTATCGTGTGATGCGTAAGAGTGGAGCGGACAGTTATGCGCCGGAGCAGTTGCATTAAAGTGGTGGATCGACAAATCGGTAGCCGACACCACGAACAGTACGAATGACATTTGCGCCGGTCATTGTTTCAATCTTGCGTCGCAGTTGACTAATGTATACGTCAACTACGCGATCGGTGCCGTAGAAATCGGCGCCCCACACCTTATCGATCAAGTCCTCGCGGCTGAGCACGCGATTGTGGTTACGAGCCAGGACCAGCAACAGATCGAATTCCGTAGGAGTCAGGTCGAGGAGCTGACCGGCGGCGCGTGCTTCACGTGCATCGGGATCGATGTCGAGGTGGGCAAAACGCATCAGTGAACTTTTGGTCGTTTTACCCCGTTGCCGACGTAAAATGGCTTCTACCCGTGCAACCAGTTCGCGCGGGCTGAACGGTTTGGTAAGGTAATCATCGGCACCAACGCGCAGTCCCGCCACTCGATCCATCTCTTCACTGCGGGCCGTCAACATCAGGATAAACACGTCTGAGTGTGCGCGCAGCCGGGCCGTGATCTCCATACCGTCCATACCGGGCAGCATGAGGTCAAGGACAATCAGATCGGGTTGATGATCGAGTGCCATCTGTAAGCCTTCCGGGCCGGTAGTGGCACACAAGACGCGATAACCGGCGTGTTCGAGATAGGCTTTCGCGACATTCCGAATACTGGCTTCGTCATCGATTACCAGGATCGTCGGTTGATTTGTGAGTGCGTCTTGCATAAGGACGATAGCGTTTAATCTCTCTTGCCCCGCTGAAGCGGGGAAACTGCTTTAGCGCGAAGCACTTTCTCCTTTTTCCCAATCTGCGCGATCAATCAGATACGGGCGCCGCTGAGGACAACGCCGAGCAGATTCGCTTTGACCTTTTCGAGTTTTTGGCGTGCCTCGCGGACCCGATCACGGCGTGAGCGACCGGCCTGAATAACGAGCAATACCCCGTCGACACGAGTTGCCAACACAAGCGCATCGGTAAAGGGTTGAACGGGTGGCGTGTCGAAGATCACAATATCGGCGATCTGGCGCAGACGGTTGAGTAATCCTTCCATGCGACGAGAACCAAGCAGGTCGGCGGGGCGGGGAGGGAGCGGTCCACTCGGGAGCAGGCTTAGCCCTGGCACCTCGGTTGGTTGAATCGCCAGTGGCGCCTCTTGATCGAGAATTGCGCTGGTAAGACCTTGTTCGTTTGAGAGGCCGAAGATGGTATGGAGCGTCGGCTGGCGCAGATCACAATCGACCAGGAGAACACGCTGTTCGGCCTGGGCCATGGTGACCGCAAGGTTTGCTGCGGTCAGGCTCTTGTCGGGTGTTTGTTCAGCGGAAGTCAGTAAAAGGGTGTGAATAGGTTTATCAAGGCTTGAAAACAGGATATTGGTGCGCAGAGTACGATACGCTTCCGCAGCGGCAGAAGCCGGTTCGCGTAAGGTGATTAGTACCTGCTCAGGCGACGAAGTCACTATCATTTACTCCCAACCTTTTATATCAACTGACAGGACGAGCGGTAACTAACTATCGCTCGGTCAGCGGAATGGCACCTAACGTTGGCAAACCGACAAAGCGTTCAACATCTTCAGACGTTTTCAAGGTATCGTCAAGATATTCGAGCACAAAAGCCAGGACAAGACCGACGATCAGGCCCAGAATCGCACCGGCCAGCATATTGATGCGCGTATTGGGACGAATTTCAACCAGGCGGGCCGGCTGAATCCGGGTCACGTTGATCCGGGCCGTACCTTCGAGAGTGGCGTTAATCCGGTTCACTTCGGCGACTATGCGTTCACCCACTGCATCGGCTAGCGCCTGCGACTGGTCGAGTCGCGGCAAATCGACCTCGATCACAATCTTTTGCTCATCAGGGCGCGGCTGAATGTTAACGTCTTCCATCAATCGCTCGCCGCTTATATCAAGGCCGATCTGTTGGCTGATCTGATCGAGCACGCTCGGTTGCATCACCAGCTCGCGGTAGCTATTCATCGAGTTGCGTAACACGATATTGAGGCCGTTGTCGGCCTGGTTTGCCAGTACGAGGTAGACTGCCTGCGTGCGAAACGTTTGCGGCAGCAGTTTGCTGATCACGTATGCGCCAGCAACGGCTGCAATGGCGGTGAGGATAATAACCCACCAGCGTTTAACCAGGATCCTTACATAGTCGCGGATTTCCATAAACCCTCCTCGCCTGTTGGGCGTAATCTGGCGGCAAGGACTGCCAGTGCGAAGCCGACAATCAAACCAAGTGCCGCACGAAGTGTAGCGTCAAAGAGCAGAGCACGGAATGACGTAGTTGGATGGGCTGCGCCAACTCCATCGAGCACAACGACATGCAACTGGCCGTCGGTTCTCCCCCAGAATGATAAACCATGGGTTTGCAACACCGTGATAGCAGCTTCGACCAGGGCCTGGGCTGCTGCGGGTGATGAAGCCTCGCCAGAAAGATCGACAGCGCGGTGAAGTGGATTCATCCGTAAACCCTGTTGAATCTCAGGCAGAGAAAGGGTAATTCCGCGCTCGGCCAGAAGTGGTACAACCTGCGCCGCGAAGCTGGCACTGCTGATAACTTGCGGCATGTCGTCGATAATGAATTCGGTAATTTGCCAGCTTTCTATCGAGTCAGCGGTCACGGCTGATGAATAGGTGACTAACAACCTTGCCGAGGCCTGGTAGCGCAGGGGTCGTTGGCTATCAAGCCAGAGACTCAGACCACCGGCAATCAGGGCCGGCAAGAGAATGATAAGCCAGAAGCGACGGCTAATGCGAATAAACGTTGTCAATCCCATAATTCTTCCTGCCGTCATTACTCGCCAACATCTTACTACACTTTACCCGGTTAGATGATACCAAAAGTAGACATAATGTGTCACGATGTATTGCTACGCTGGCAAGAATTGTTGGCCGAGCAGACTCTGTTCAAACTCAAAGAGGCGACCTTCGCGGTGAGCAGTTAAAGCGTCATCGACGAAGGAGCGGAATGCCTTGAGGAAACGTGCGCGGCTAAAGCGTTCGGCGTGGCGACGGAGTGTAAGCGGATCGATCTGATCGGTACGCGAGAGGGCGACGGCAGCGGCCAGGGCGGCAGCAGTCGGCTGGTAGAAGAAGCGTCCGGTCACGCCATCGATCAGCGTTTCGAGTGCGCCACCGGCAGCGTAAGCGATGACCGGTCGGCCCACTGCCAGCACTTCGAGCGGGGTGATACCGAAATCTTCTTCGCCGGGAAAGATGAAGGCACGGCAGCGAGCAAACAGATCGAGGCGCGTAGCTTCATCAACCCAGCCCAAAAATTCGATATTGGGGCCGGCCAGACGTTCAAGACGGGCGCGGTCGCGACCATCACCGAAGATTTTTAAGGGGAGACGGAGATGGTTAAACGCCTCAATCGCCAGTTCCAATCGCTTGTACGGGATCAGACGGCCACCGGCCAGATAAAACTCTTCGGGTGGTTGCGGTTCGTAGGGTGGCAGATCGACCGGTGGCGGAATCACTACTGATGGTCGCCGGTAATAACGGGCGATCCGTCCGGCAACTTCGTGGGAGTTCGCGACAAAGAGATCGACTCGATTCGCACTGACGGTATCCCAGATCCGCAGGTAGTTGAGGATGAACGGTAAGAGCTTGGCTTGGATCCCGTTGATCTGCTCACGGGCTACGTAGTCGTCGGTGCGCCAGGCAAAACGCATCGGCGTATGACAATAACAGATGTGGAGTGCTCGGGGACGCGGAATGACACCCTTGGCAAAAGCGCTCGAACTACTGATAATGAGATCGTAGCCGCTCAGGTCGAATCGCTCGAAAGCGGTGGGGTAGAGCGCGACATAACGCCGAAACTGAGAACGCCATGCCGGCAGGTGTTGCATAAATGAGGTGCGAATATCCCAGTTCTGGTATGGAGCCGGCATTGAAGTGGGATCGAAGATCGACGTGTACACCGGTGCAGCCGGAAAAAGTTCGTGCAGCGCCTCGAGCACCCGCTCAGCACCGCCGTACTGATTAAGATAATCGTGAACGAGAGCGACCCGCATGGTCAGATACCTATCCTACCCGGCCAACTGCCGTTGCCGGATAGGATAGCACAACTTGATACCGACAATGATCGGTCAGGGAGTGGGTGGTAAACTAAACTGACGGCGGAGGGCGAGACTGATGATCGTCATCAACCCCATCGCACCGGTGCAGGCCAGATAGGCAGTGGCGAGGTCAAAAGCATCGGCGATGCTGGCCATAACGGCCACTGCAATTAACGTCCCGATACTAATGGAAATGTTAATCACACTTTGCGCTACACCCCGATCGCCAGCGGCTACCTCTTCAAGTACCAATGCACGCAGCGTACCACCGACGACGATTCCCAGGCCGCTACCCATAATCAATGTCGCCAGCACGAAGAGCCAAAAGGGTGCTGCTGGCAGGCCGAGAAGACCGGTTCCGATCGTTAGTTGACTATAACCACTCAGCATCGCCAGCCGACCACCGATTCGCGGGAGCAAACGACCGGCAATGATGGAGGTGATCGAGGCCAGAAAGACCAGAGGTAACAGGAAGAAACCAGCCTGACTGATCGGTACACCGAAATTGACCGCTACCGAAGTAATGAAAATGATGCTTCCCATGGCAATCCCAGAACCGGCGGCCAGGATATAGACAATCTGTAATTGGCGATTCGTGAAGAGTCGTGGTGGTAACAGCGGGTTTGCGGTACGTTGCTCACGCCACGCTAAGAGTGGTGTCAGCAGCGCCACCAGTAGAAAGAGCCATGGCCAGATGGTGATGCCGAGTAAGCGATCAAGCAGTTGATTGATACCTAACGTTGTACTAACCAGGATTAGCACCAGCAGCAGCAATCCTTGCCAGTCAAAGACCGTATCGGGAGCCGTTTGATGAGCGGTTGTGCGTGGTAACGCACGCCAGCCGAGGAAGATCACCATTGCCGCAACCGGCAAGTTCAGCAGGAAAATCCACTGCCAGTCGGCGACGGCCAGGATCAGCGAAGCCAGAACCGGCCCAACCAGGAACGCCATACCTGAAGTGGCCCCGATCAGACCCAATGCCTTAGCCCGTTCGGCAGATGGGAGGACATCGCCGATCACCGCACTGGCAGTAGGAGTAATACCGCCTGCGCAGATACCTTGAAGCGCTCTTCCGACCAGAACCATCAACAGGTCGTAGGAAAGGGCAATGACCAGCGAGCCGATGGCAAAGCCAAACACATTCAACAGATAGATACTCCGTCGTCCGTAGCGGTCACTCAGACTGGCCATCAACGTTGTGCTGCTCAGCGAGCAGAGGGTGAAGATGATATTCACCAGCACAACCTGGGTGTTATCAATCGCAAAGGCAGCCCGCAATGCCGGAATGATGGGGCCGATAATTGCCGAGTCGAGGGCCGACATAAACACACCGACAAACAGGACAGTCATAATTGCGCGACGGGTATCGGTTTCAGGCACAGCCACTGAAGCCATGAGACCTCCTCCATACAAATGTGCCGCCTATGCTACTCATCGAAATCACTTGATGATATGCAATTGGGTTTGCCGACCGTTCAGCCACTCGATGTTGCCACCAGTCAACACCGCATCTTCTTCTAGCGCAATACGGACTGGTTGATCATCCCATTCTGGTACCGTAGCAACGTTATTCAGTTCAATTGCATAAACCGTGTCATCGGCAAGGGGATAGTCACCGGCGCCGGGGACGCCTTTCTGCATATCCCATAACCCGATTGTAGGGCCGGCTGCATGACCGTGATAGCCAAGTGGATGTGAGTAAATGGACGGCTGTAGACCAACCTGAAGTGCCCGTGCACGGGCCAGGGCCAGCACCTGATTTCCAGTGCGTCCGACCTGCATTTCAGCCAGCAACAGGTCCTGCACCTGGTTGGCCCTGGCCAAGGCCGAGACGAGTCCATCCGGTGGGGATGTTTCACCACGGGCTAATACGTAGGCGTGCTGTTGTTGATCGGTACACAGACCAAGATGACAAAAGCCGACATCGCAATGAAGCAAATCTCCGGGCAAGATACGGTTGCGCGTGGGAGGTTCGGTAAACGGCATACCTCGCGCCTGAATGCTCACTGTCGGCTGGAACCATGCCCGTAAGCCAGCTTCGTGCATCGTCTGACGCAGCCACCAGACAACATCGTCGGTTGTGGTAACGCCGGGAGTGATGACAGTGCGGGAAAAAGCGGTAGCGATCAGGCGATGACCAAGCGCTACCAGTTTGGGGTAGACTGCCAGTTCAGCCGGAATGCGTCGTTCAAGCCAGCCAATGACCAGCGACTCGGCGTGCACACAACGTTCGGCGTAGGTAGGACCGAGCGCTATCAGTAAGCGTTCGTATTCAGCATGTGATAGACCATCGGCAAGCGCAAACGTTGGCGAGACGTTGATACCAATTCGTTGTGGATGATACTCACCGACAATGCGTGTCAGACAGTCATCTTGCGCTTCATGGTCGGGATTCCAGGCCTGGATATAGAGATCACCGTAGCCATACCGGTCGAGTGTCAGTCGGTCAACGGTACCGTCGGCCCTGCGGGCAAAGATCAGGATAGTCCGTCGTCGTGCATTCATTGTCGGGGCGGGGAGCAGGGTCATGATGACCGGGTCTTCGTTGTATTCGCGGGCGACCACGATCCAGAAGTCTATTCCGCTCTGGGCCATGATGGCGGGTAACAGTGTCGTGAGACGTTCGGCAAGCCATTCATTTTGTAATGCGGCCTGAGCGCGCAGCGAGGCTACAACTGGGCTGATTGTCATATGAATCAAAATCTGGATATGTCAGAAAATAACCTGTGAGTATTATAACGCATGTGATGACAAAGCGATATTGATTGCTTGCGAGAGGGTATTCATGGTAAATGGTTTGGCCAGGAACGAGACCTTGCCGGTGGCACGTAAATGGGCCGGCACTTCTTGCTGTGAAAATCCACTGGTGAGGATAATGCGGAGCGTTGGATACTGGGCCAGCAAGGTATCGGCCAATTCATCACCGGTCATGCCAGGCATCGTAAGATCAATCAGGGTCAGCGTAATCTGCTCGCCATACTGACGCATCATAAAAAGGGCTTCATCGCTACTACCGGCCTCATACACGGTGAAGCCGAGGCGGTGAAGCATCCGCTGTGCAACATGGCGCACGGCTGGTTCATCATCAACCACCAACACCGTACTATTGATACCAGCGTTCGTATGCGTTGCCTGAACCGGCGGCACCGATTGCGCTGAAGGCGATGGTTCCTCTGAGGGAGACGCTGAAGGTGCAAGTGGCCAGTAGATGGTGAACGTCGTGCCCTGACTGGGAGCAGTGACAAGCTGGAGGGCACCATGATGAGCACGCACAATGCCATTGACGGTTGCCAAACCAAGCCCTCGTCCGGTGAATTTTGTACTAAAAAATGGATCAAAAATTCGTGCTTTTGTCATCTCATCCATGCCGTGACCGGTATCCTGCACAACCAGAGCTGCGTACTGACCGGGTGGCCGATCAGCGCCGATCACCATGGTGCTTAGCTCATCGGCGCACAGTTCGCGTAGGCTAGTGGTTATCGTCACTACTCCCGAACCATCAATCGCTTCCGCAGCATTGATGACAAGGTTCATCAGCACCTGACGTACCTGAGCAATATTTGCCTCGATTGGTAAAGGTGTGTTTGCCGGAACGAACACAAGTTCGATGCGATGTGGGATCATACTCCGCAGGAGGTGTTCCGTCTCTTCAACCGTTTGTTTCAGGTCGATACGCTGCATCTCAGGCTGGTGGCGACCGGTGTACGTCAGGAGATGGTTGGTCAGTTCAGTTGCCCGCAGTGCGGCCTGTTCAATTTGCACCAGCAGGTTGTACATGGGATGGTCGGCAGTAGTTTCACTGAGGGCCAGCGAGACATTGCCCAGGACACTGACCAACAGGTTGTTGAAGTCGTGGGCGATGCCACCGGCCATAGCTCCCAAACTCTCAAGACGTTGGGCTTCCCGCAACTGTTGTTCAATCCGTTGTCGTTCTAATTCGAGCTGACGTCGTTCGGTAACATCAAGCGCAACACCGGCCACCCCGTAGATATTGCCGGCGTGGTCGAAGAGAGGGAACTTAATCGTGGTAAATGCCGTTAGGCTATCCCCTGTCCAGCGATCATCGTCACGCTGAATCGAACGCCGATGTTCAATGACTTCCCGATCAAAAGCCCGGTAATACTCGGCAAGTGCTGGCGGGAACAGGTCTTCGTCAACCTTTCCGATCATATCTTGTGGACGGTAGCCTGCAAAACGGGCCAGCCGTTCATTTACGATCAAGTAGCGTCCGGTCACATCTTTCACAAAGATCAGAGCCGGTATCTGATCGATGATGTCTTGTAACAGTCGGTGCCCGGCTTCGGCTTCTGCTTCGGCAGCACGTTGTGCCGAAAGATCTTCAATCAGGCGCGCCAGAAACGTAATCTGACCATTCGCGTCACGCATTGCGATGCAGGTCATCCGTCCATAAACAATATGACCATCTTTATGCAGGTAACGCTTCTCGATGGTGTAGCTATCACGAGTGCCGTTTAGCAGCTCTTGCCACAATACCTGGTCACGTTCACGATCATCGGGGTGGGTACGGTGCAATATCTGCTTGCCAATCAGCTCTTCGCGTTCAAAACCGAGGAAGATGCTAATTGCCCGATTACAATCGATAATCCGCCCGCTCTCGTTGACAATGACGATGCCAAAATGAATCTGATTGAACACCGCAGCAAAGCGCTGCTCGCGTTCGCGTAATGTAGCTGCCAGACGTTGCTCTTCTTCGCGCATGCGCACCCAATCGGTAACGTCGCGATTGAGTTCGCCGATCAGTACCAGGCGTTGCAGTGCATCGTAAATTGGGAAATAGGTCGTCTCTGACCAGAACTGTTGATCAATGACTCGCCCGGCAATGTTGGCTTCGGCAGTGTTGTAGAGCGTCGGTGGTATAGTTGTCACCCGACCACGACGTGCTGATTCAAAGGCGGCTACAAAGCCCTGTTTTTGGGCTACCGGATCGTTAAAGATGTTGTACCGCCCTACAATCTCATCAATCGGAGTTGCGACCAGTTGCGCATTCGCCTGATTCATTGCTACAGCCAGCCCATCTGGTGCAAAGAGAACCATCGGCAACGGTAATTGATGAAAAATGGCATCAAATGGGATGGGATGTGTGGCCAAACTTACGGTGACTTGTGCCCGCAAGATGGAGAGTTGCTGACGTAGGATGGCATTTTCGTGTTCGAGTGATCGCAACCGCTCGTGTATATCCATTTGAGAGCCTCCTTGAGCATTGCGTTGATCGTTTACACCGTAAGATGACCCTCAGTAGGAACAATGACCGTATTGTCAGCCTGATGCTGAGCGAGATCCCTCACCTTACCCCAGCCCCCGACCTCTCTTACCAGGGCAAGGACGAGGGCATGGAGCATGTCCGGTCCTTCACCGTGCGCTTCTCCCTTATGAAGGGAACCGGAAGGTAGCGGAAAAGCCTGTAGCCCTTGGAAAGTGTTTTTTGGACACGTTGCTAACGACCGCTGAACTGCGGCGGACGCTTTTCAATGAAGGCCTGCATCCCCTCTTTCTGGTCGGCACTGGCGAAGAGCAGGTAGAAGTTGCGTAACTCGATAGCCAATCCTTCACGGACAGTCGTCTCGGCAGCGGTACGCACCGCTTCTTTCGCCAACTGAACGGCCAGTGGTGATTTGGCAGCGATAGTCTGGGCAACACGGCGTGCTTCATCAAGGAGGCTTTCTGGTGGACAGACCCGATTCACCAGGCCATGCGCCATTGCTTCCTGGGCGCTGATGGTAGCCCCGGTCAATACCAGTTCCATCGCTCGGTATGGGCCAAGAGCACGTGTCAGGCGTTGGGTGCCGCCGGCACCGGGGATGATGCCTAGATTGATTTCCGGCTGACCAAATTGAGCCGTTTCACTGGCCAGGATGATGTCGCACATCATTGCCAGTTCGCATCCACCACCGAGGGCATAGCCGTTCACTGCGGCAATTACCGGTTTGCGGACTGCGGCAATGCGTGCCCAGCGGGCAATCATACCACTGGTGAGCATATCAATCGGGGTAGCGTTGGCCATTGCTTTGATGTCAGCTCCGGCAGCAAAGGCACGTCCGGCGCCGGTGATAATGATGACGCGAATGTTCTCATCAGCATCACAGGCTTCTAAATGGCGAATGAGATCGTCGATCAGAGCCGGACTAAGGGCATTGAGCGCTTGCGGACGGTTGAGCGTGAGGATCGCAATTGGGCCTTCAATTGAGCTGATAACGAGAGGTGCTTCGTTCACGCCGTTTCTCCTTCTGTCTCATTAAACCACATGCGGATGGTGTCGATAGATTATTCACAAACACGGCGGCTACACCAATGGCACGTTTGTGAAACAAAGGCTCTGACCACGATTGTACCATGCCTGTTGCAGGAAGTAACTGCTTTATGGTACATTGAGGCCATGAAACGCCGAGTTTCTCGCGCCGCCAGAAGGAGACGCGCCTTGACCCCAATTGAAGACCCTAACTTGCCTGGTCGCATTACACCGGCAATTGAAGATTATCTGAAGGCGATCTATCTGCTGCAACAGCAAGTAGGTGCTGTCACCACCACATTGCTCGGTGAGCAGCGCGGTTCGCGTCCGGCATCGGTGACCGGTATGATTAAAAAGCTGGCCGAAATGAACCTGGTGCAGCATACACCATATCAGGGTGTGGTCTTGACCCCTGCCGGTGAGCGAATTGCGTTAGAGGTGATTCGTCATCATCGCTTGCTCGAACTCTATCTGGTTGAAGCGCTCGGCTATAGTTGGGATGAGGTGCATGAAGAGGCTGAACGGCTTGAACATCATATCAGCGAGAAGCTTGAAGCGCGAATTGCCGAACGATTAGGCTTTCCCGATTTTGATCCGCACGGCGATCCGATCCCAGGGATCGATGGGGCGTTACCGACGACACGTGCGATCCGGCTGGCCGATTTACCGCTGCATCAGACGGCGCGTATTGTACGGGTACGTGACCAGGCAGCTGAACGGTTACGTTACCTGGCCGATTTAGGTCTGATTCCAGGGGCGCGGGTTGTGGTGACGGCCAGTGCGCCTTTTGATGGGCCGCTGACGGTACAGGTCGGTAATGCTGATCCAGTCCCGCTTGATCGCCGGTTGGCTCGTACTATCGAGGTAGAGGCCGAAGGTGATGGTGGTGGGTAAGGTCTTCTCGTTGTCTTGATTCCTGGACGATGTTTCATTTGGCATACGGCAATCTCTTGGCGTGACGCACGAGGATCGGTGCGATCCACTGAGTCGTCCCAACGGATACAGAGGCGAGACATTCAGGCGACACGCCGGGGCACGCAGATGACGATGGTTCTTGCGCCGACGTATCAGTATGCCGTCAGCGCAGATAGTTGGTGAAAAGACCCTTATGCTTTTGGCTGATGAAAACCGAGCTGGCGGCTACAGGCCAATGCTGCTTCGCGCACCCGTGGCCCCAGCTCTTCAGCACGGGTACGGTTGAGACGAGTTGACGGCCCGGACAGGCTGATCGCACCAACCACTTGTCCGCGGCGGTCGAAGATTGGTGCTGCTACGCAGCAAACACCCTCTTCGCGTTCTTCATCATCGAGGGCAAAACCACGTTCACGGGCAGTCATTAGCTCGGCTCGCAGATGATCCGGATTCGTGATCGTCTTCTTCGTCCAGCGCTCAAACCGACCCTGGGCCAGATACTGTTCAATTTCAGGGATGGGTAGCGCCGACAAAATCGCTTTTCCGCCGCCAGTGCAGTAGAGTGGCGCTCGCTGCCCAACTTCGGTAAACATACGTACCATGTGCGGGCTGGGTATCTGTTCTTGGTAAACGGCTGCATCGCCTTGTCGAATGATTAGGTTGCTCGTCTCACCCGTTTCGGCAGTAAGTTTCATCAGCTCGGCACGTGCGATCCGAACGAGATCGAAACGCTTACTGCGGGCAGCCTGGGCAGCAATTTCCAGGAGACGTGGCCCAGGGCCGTAGCGGCGTGTTGTTGGTTCTTGCGTAACATAGCCGCGTGCGGCTAAACTGGCGAGGAGCCGATGAACGGTCGCAATTGGCAGATCGAGCTGTTCACTTAGCTCAGAGACACTCAGATCGTCATCGGCCAGGGCTAACGCTTCTAACACATCGAAGGCGCGGTCAATTGACTGGATCATACGTTTTCCGTTATCCAAAATAGTTTTCCATGGTAGTGTAATAGAAAGTGTGGTTTTTTGCCAGTCATTGGCAAGTTAGGATGAGGCAGCCTGACGATGATGAACACTTCTTCTGATACCGAACTGGTCGATGGCCTTGGTTCAACTGCTACCCGCAAAGCACGTCTCCAAAGTGTTCCTCTCCCTGGGCCACACAATGCGCTCTGGTACTTTCCACAACTGGCCGGAGGCTATCTACGCATTGTACGGAATGCAGCGTTGATCCAACTGGCCCGCTATACACCGTCGCTTTCCCTGAAAAATGTAATCTACCGCTGGCTTGGGGTCAATGTGGCGCCGCACGCCAGTGTTGGGTTGATGGTGATGTTTGACATCTTCTTTCCAGAGGATATTACGCTGGGGGAAAATTGTGTGATTGGGTATAATACGACTATTCTGTGTCACGAAGTGACGCGCCGGGAATGGAAGCGCGGGCCGGTGGTGATCGGCTCTGATGTTACAGTTGGGGCGAACTGTACTATTTTGCCGGGTGTGGTGATTGGGGCCGGTGCGACAGTATCGGCAATGAGTCTGGTCAATCGGGATGTGCCACCAGGGGCGTTCGTTGGCGGGGTACCTATTCGTCGTCTGGATCGCTAATGTGTGATCCGCTGTTCCTCGCTTTCTCCATCGAGGATGGTGTGCAGATCCGCTGCGTTTCTCTGCGTAGTCGGTTATTGTCAGTGAGGTTGTTATGGGTCAGGTTCGTCGCTGGATCGACTGGATATATGTGTTTATTACCGGCAACGCTGTGATCTTTTGGGCCTGTATGGTGATAAATATGATTGGCGTTGTCTGGGGTGGGATCGTCTGGTACGGGCCAATGCTAGTCTCTTCACCTGCCTGGGCCTGGATTTTCATTCCTGATTGCCCGGCGGCTGCGCTTTACGCTACCGTCGCCTTCGTTCTGCTCCGTTATCAACGGCCGGTACCGTGGTTTACCGCATTCGCCGCATTCGCCTGCATAAAGTATGGCTTATGGACACTGGCCTTCTGGACGCGCCACTGGCTCGGTGCGGGTACGGTTGAGCCGCTGGAGGTGATGTTGTTCGTTTCGCATATCGGTCTGACATGCGAGGGGGTCTTGCTGGCAACCCGGCTTGGGTGGCTTGGTATGACAGCACGGGCACTCGTAGCTGCATTTTTCAGCCTGTCGATCCTGGTTGACTACGGGCTTGGCTTCCATCCACCGTTGACTCGGTTTGTGACACCGACATTCGCATTGTGGACGGCGGTGATTTTGACCAGCGTTTTGGGATTTTGGTTGACCCGGCCATCGGTCGTGGTGGCGCAGCGTGCCGAGGCGTTGGGGGTACAAGGGTCGCGTGAGTGAGGGGCGGGTGAATCTACCGCAGTGAGTGGCGATGGTTTCACCTATGCATGACCGAATGCAGCCAGAGGTCCGTACTTTTGGGAAACTGAAGTTTTCAGACCCATGCTGAAGGTGATTCGTTGCCTGATCGTTGTGCTCTCGCCTGTAACCACGCTCGTAATTCGTAACGGCGCAGTTTTCCTGCTGCGGTTCGCGGTAGTTCGTCTACAAAAACGATGGTACGCGGTACTTTATAACTGGCTAACTGAGTACGACAGTAGGCGATGAGATCATCGGTCGTGATCGGCTGTCGGCATACCACGGCTGCCACCGGACGTTGACCCCATTCTGGGTCGGGCAAACCAACCACACCGGCTTCGCTCACCGCCGGATGACTAAGGAGAACTGCTTCAATCTCGGCGGGGTAGACATTTTCACCGCCAGTAATGATCAGGTCGCTACGCCGGTCCACTACGTAGAGATACCCTTCGCTGTCGAGATAGCCTAGATCGCCGGTATGAAACCACTCATCAGGGCGGCGCAGCGGCGAGCCAAGATAGCCCGGCGAAATGGTTGGGCCGCGGAGACAGATTTCACCAATCTCGCCGGGTGCTGCTATTTGACCAGATGGTGTGATAATCCGCAATTCAACCGGTAAAAGCGGTTTCCCTGCCGAACCGAGCCGCTGCAGCGCCTCATGCGGTGCGAGGGTCGCGGCTTGAGAGGCGGCTTCGCTCATCCCGTAGGTCTGGGTGACCGGAATACCCCGTTCGGCGCACTGCTTGAGGAGGGTCTGTGGTATCGGGCCGCCACCGAGCAAGACGCAACGCAGATGAGGCGGGAAAGGCGCCTGGTCGATAGCGAGTAAACGTTGTAGCATCACCGCAACGAGTGAGACAATCGTGATCCGCTGTTCGCTCAGCTCACGACGCACCAATGCCGGATCGAAGCGCTCGTGGAGCACGACCGGCATCCCATATATGGCGCCGCGCAGCAGAATGCTCAGCCCGCCAACGTGAAAGAGCGGAAGAACTGCTAGCCAGCGATCATCGTCGTGCAGACCGAGGTTGATGAGCGAACCAATCGCGTTCCACCAGTGATTACCGGCGGTCAAGATAGCTCCTTTTGGTCGGCCGGTTGTACCTGAAGTGTAGATGATGGTATGGGGAGCATCGAGGTCAACTGGCGGCGCCGGCAATGGCTGAGTCGTGGTCGATGTTGTTAGTTCTTCCAGCGTAACGATCGGGCATGTGTATGCAGCATCACGGGCCAGCGGTAGCAGATCATGGTCAACGACCAGCAGTGCCGGGGTGCTATCGCGGATCTGAAACGCCAGTTCTGCTGCGGTCAACCGCGTATTGAGCGGAATCAGCGTAATTCGCGCCCGGGGCGCAGCGTGGACGATAGCCGCAAATGCGGCCTGGTTCCGCGCCAGTAAAGCAACTCGTGCACCGGGCGACACGATCTGTTGCAAGTGAGCGGCCACCGTACCGGTCCAACGGTTGAGTTCGGCAAAGGTAAAGATCGTACCGGCGCATATCAGCGCCGGCCGGTGGGGATGGCGCGCTGCTTGTTGAGCCAGCCAGTCTGGAATCTGCATCAGCCGAACAACAATCCAATCGCGAAGAGGACACCAAACAACAGATGCAAGCGACCGGCGCCGACCAGGGCCTTGTTAAGTGCCCGTCCACGTTCACGGTTAACTAAGTCGATCAGGTTCAGCGCCATCGGTGCTGTCAACCAGGCCAGCAGGGTGAAGGGCGAAGCGCCACCCCACATCCAGGCAAGTGGTAGTAAGACAAAGGCACCAATCACTAGGGCTGCAAACTCACTGCGGGCAAAGCGTTCACCAAAGATAACCGCCAGTGTCCGTTTGCCCGCCTTCCGGTCGGTAGGGGCATCGCGCAGATTGTTAACGACCAGGATCGGCGTTACCAGCATCGCAATCGGTAGAGCAGCCCACACTGCGACCCAGCGGAACTGACCGGTGTGGGCATAATCGGTACCGATCACGGCAACCAGCCCGAAGAAGATAAAGGTGAACAGATCACCCAACCCGTTATAGCCGAGCGGAAACGGGCCAGCGGTGTAGAGCAATCCGGCTGCAATTGAGAGTAAACCAATCACCAGGATTGGCCAGCCGGCTACCACGATCAAGTAGATACCGCACAACGCGGCCAGTGCAAAAGAGGCCAACGCCGCATTCAGGACAGTACGAGCGGGAAGCAACCCACTCTGAGTGACCCGTGTTGGCCCCAGGCGCTCACTTGTATCGGCTCCTTTTTTGGCGTCAAAATAGTCGTTCGCCAGATTAGTACCAATCTGAATGAATAGTGCACCGAACAGAGCAGCCAGCATCACCAGTGGCTGAAAGGCATCGGCGCTGTAAGCCAGGGCCGAGCCGACCAGCACCGGTACAACGGCGGCCGGTAGCGTTGCCGGACGGCTGGCCATCAACCAGATTTTGAACGGAGACGACGGCGGCGCCTCACTCGCTTTGGTTGTCATACCGTGATTGTCCTGTTACCACTACGGATAGCGGCGGAACCGACGGAAATTAGGTTTGCGCTTTTCAAGGAAAGCCTGCTTACCCTCTTGCGCTTCTTCAGTCAGGTAGTAAAGCAGAGTAGCATCACCGGCCAACTGCTGCAAACCGGCATGGCCGTCGGCAGCAGCATTAATACTCGCCTTGAGCAGACGAATCGCCAGCGGACTCTTTTCCAGAATCTCACGCGCCCACTGCACACCCTCGTCTTCTAGTCGTTCAAGCGGAACTACTGCGTTTACCAGTCCCATCTCAAGGGCCTGCTGCGCATTGTACTGCCGACACAGGTACCAGATTTCGCGCGCCTTCTTATCACCAACTATGCGTGCGAGCAGATTGGAGCCATAGCCACCATCGAAGCTCCCCACTTTCGGCCCGGTCTGACCAAAGATCGCGTTGTCGGCAGCAATGGTCAGATCGCAAACGACGTGTAGGACGTGCCCACCCCCGATGGCGTAGCCAGCGACCAGCGCGATCACCGGCTTGGGAATAATCCGAATCAGACGCTGAAGATCAAGGACGTTCAAGCGTGGGATTTGATCCTTACCAACGTAGCCACCGATCCCGCGCACGCTCTGATCGCCGCCAGAGCAGAAGGCTTTATCACCAGCGCCGGTAAACAAGATAACACCGATCCGCTCATCATCACGGGCACGCGAGAAGGCATCTATCAATTCGTTCACCGTTTCTGGGCGAAACGCATTCCGCTTTTCAGGGCGGTTGATCGTAATTTTAGCGATCCCTTCACCGGCCGCATCGTGTTCATAAATAATGTCGGTATAGTCACGAACTTTCACCCACTCGATTGGCATAGTTGTCCTCACTACAGTTTCATATCCTCTTATAATGTACCACAACTACTTGCCTTGCTCTACCACACCGCAAGCGGGGATAAGAAGATTCGCTCCTATCGTGCGCTAACAGGCTGGATGAGGAAAGAGGAAATGGCTCCCATCAAGCAAGAAGGGCAAAGAGATGCAAGGCTGGGTCGCTTATGAACGCTGTCACGCGGATCTGAGCGATAAGTGTCTCACCGGGTGTCTGATGACCATCGTCGCCGTGTCCGGTGCTTCCCTGCTGCCAGAGTCGATCACAACGGCTGTGCCGCGTTTCTAGTACCATCAGCGGGTGATCCCGGACGCGACCGCGATCAGCTGGCGCAGGATGAAATCGCCATTTACCGCCGACAATACGCACTGCTGACATCACGGTAGGGCTGATCGACCGGCAGATTGTGGACACGCCTTGAAGGAGCCTGGCTACCGACCACAGTCAGCACGGGAAGCCGTGCGCATCCTTGCAACCTACAGAGAGAAACGCCAAACGAGCAACGATGAGCAAGCGGAGCAAGGTCAGGTTATCGGTTTGATAAAACACCGTAGGGGCACGGAACCGTGCCCCTTTCCGCCGAACAATAATGAGCGTACTAGCCACGCATCATCTGAATGCGCTCTCGGATCGCCATGATTTCACTACGCAGGCGGCTATCACTGTTAATCTCCTCGGCAATCTTCTCGCAACCGTACATCACCGTCGTGTGGTCACGTCCACCAAGCAGATTGCCAATATCGACCAGCGAACTCTCGGTCTCTTCACGAAGCAGATACATCGCGACCTGACGGGGCACTACAACATGCCGTGAGCGATTCCGTGCCCGCAGTTGTTCAACTTCAATCCCGTAATGTTCGCTTACGAGCTGCAAAATGGCTTCCGCACTGATACGGCGACGACGCTGATTACCGAGCAGATCGGCGAGGGCGGTAGTTGCCGTCTCGATAGTGATTGGCACACGGTTCAGTTCTGCATACGCCGCAACCCGATTGAGGCTACCTTCCAGTTCACGAATATTGCTCTGAATCTTATGAGCAAGAAAATCGATCACCTCGTCGGGGATGTGCACACTCATTTGTTCGGCTTTCGCTCGTAAGATTGCGGTACGTGTTTCAAGATCTGGGGGTTGTACATCAACAATCAGCCCCCATTCAAACCGTGAACGTAAGCGTTCTTCGAGCGTTACAATCGCCTTCGGCGGACGGTCAGAACTAATCACAATATGCTTTGAGGCCGAGTGAAGTGAATTAAAGGTATGAAAAAACTCTTCCTGTGTTGCATCTTTCCCAGCAATAAACTGAATATCGTCAATAAGTAGCACATCAATGTTGCGATAGCGCATCCGAAACTCTTCGGTCTGCTGCCGCCGAATCGCGTTAATCAAATCATTGGTGAACTTTTCTGACGAGACATAGAGCACATTGATCTCAGGATCGCGATCGAGCACACGGTTCCCGATAGCGTGCAACAGGTGGGTCTTCCCTAGTCCGACACCACCGTACAGGAAAAGTGGGTTGTACGCCTGACCGGGATTGTCGGCGACGGCCAAACAGGCAGCGTGCGCGAGACGATTGCTTGATCCCACAATAAAGCTCGAAAACGTATAGCGAGGGTTCAGCATTCCCGATCGCATCGCGCTGGCCAGGTCGAGTTGCACCGCACGCTCACCGTTGCCGTTACTGGACATAAACGTAGAAGATGGCGTCTCGGCAATAATGGGTTCTGGTTCTAGATGGGTACGCGAACCGTTGACTATAGGAACAGCCACTTCAGGACGCGGTGAGGGGGTAGCTATCAGCACCTGTACCTGCACCGGGTAGCCTACCACGCGGGCAAGCGCATTCCGTAGTGGCATCAGCAGACGGTTCTCTAGCCCTTCCTTTTGCCCAGGTGATGAGACACCGATTAACGCGATGCCGTTATCAAGTGACAAGAGCGTTGCTGGCCGCAACAACGCCTCGTAGTCGTGACGAGAAGTTTGCGGTTGAAGGGTCGTTAGTGTTGTTCTCCAGATTTGTGTCAGATTCACCCTGCGCCTCCTTGCGAGCCGCGCCTCTCCACTGCACACATAACGAATCACCCGCGCCGAAACGCGGGATTCACAACACCGTTGTTGTCATCAGCAGTGCGCTCGTGGTGAGAGCGGGCAGCAAGTCTTCTGTTGACGTGATGTCATCATACTCGAACTACGCTCTTATTTCAAGCAACATAATATGAGAAATCTATAACGGTTTCTTATAATGACAGGCAATGATAATAGATTGTTTCTTGTGATCTTGGTCAATAGAGTGACGTATTATGTTGAGATTGTCTTGTGGATAATTGTGGATAACTTTTGTTGGGATCGGTGATCTGTAAAGCCACAGTTCGCATTCTGATGCACTCGGTGGCAATCAGAACATGCCAGTCGCCGGTGATGGTCTCATGTGGATAATGAGTGGACATACGGGGAGAAACACGTGGATAGCATCTCGCTTCGCTCATCCCTTATTCCTCACTTTCTGCAAGGGGTGGCAAGTCACTCAAACTGGTCAGACCAAAGGCTTGTAAAAAGGTTGGGGTGGTAGCATAAAGAATTGGTCGGCCAAGCGTCTCCATCCGACCGGCTTCACAGATGAGATCACGGCTGAGCAGTGCCCGTAGTGCCGCGCTACTATCGACCCCACGAATGGCATCGATCTGGGCGCGGGTAATGGGTTGGCGGTACGCGATGATCGCCAGCGTCTCAAGCGCAGCGGGGGAAAGACGCTGACTTTGCTGCGTTCCTAGAAAGCGTCTGACAATAGGAGCGGCCTCTGGGGCGCTAACGAACATATATTGATCGTTGTACCGTTGCAACCGAATTCCACGTTGTGCGTAGATACTGACTAATTCATCGATAACAGATGTGATCTCGGTGGGTGTGACGGCGAGGACTTTTGTCAGTTGTTCAAGGGTGACCGGCTCACCGGCAACAAAGAGAATTGCTTCCACCTGTTGTATCAGGCTGAGCTGGGAAGAGTCCGGCAAGAGGATCGGTTGTGCCGGTTGGTCATGGTGGTTTGGTGTCGTGGTCATTGCCGTTTCGTTCAGTGGTGCTGTGTCGTCTTTCATACGGGTTTCGTTTTGATGACAAAGATAGTCACGGTGCTCTCTGACCCATGCGGTCACATAGGTGCGCGGGCCTCTGGCCCGCATCCTGCGGTGAGCAGCTGGTACGCCTCACCTTTTCCTCAAGCTACCTTCCTTTCCCATCCTGAGCGAGGAAGGGGGAGTTTGAGACTGCTTTAGAACTCACCCCTACCAATTACTTCGACTTATTTTCTCTCTTCTATTTTCTTGGCTACTGCCAGGAAGGGGAAGAGCTTCTAAAACCCTCTAGCGTACCATCAGACAGACATCCGGTGGCTATCGCTTATGGTATCATATCGAATGCAATGACGAGAAGGAAAGGACATTCCCAATGAGCGAGCGCCGTAAAGGTATAGGCCGTCGGCAAGTAATTGCTGGATTCTTTGCCTTGCTTGGACTACTACTCATCTTCAACTATGCACCACAGGCATTAGCCGGTGATACGGTCGTCACGCGGATTGCACTTGCCGTACCACAGCCGGTGATTGCTTTTCCTTCCGCCTGGAGCCTGACAATCATTGGCTTTGTCATGCTGATAGCCGGTAGTCTAGGATTGACCAATCGTGTGCAACGCTGGGCTGATATCTCCCTTTGGACGAGTGCAGTATTGCTGTTTCCCGCGATCCTAATCTGGGCGGCGGCAGGGAAGCAGACCAACGCTACGGTGATGCTGAGCGAGTCGTTGCGTCTGGGAACACCACTGGCCCTTGGCGCATTGGCCGGTATATGGGCTGAACGCTCTGGTGTGATCAACATCGCTATCGAAGGCATGATGTTGATGGGAGCAGCGTTTGGGTTCGCTATCTTCATTCTTACCGGCCAGCTCTGGTGGGGTGTCATCGGTGCGGTCATCGTCGGTGGCATCATAGCCTTGTTGCATGGTCTGCTCTCGATTTCGTTCCGCACCGATCAGATCATTAGCGGTACTGTCGTGAATATTCTGGCAATTGGCATAACCGGCTATTTGCGTCGTCAATACATCGTGACCGAGGGCGGTGGGCGAGTAACCTTGCCGTCGCTTTCAGCGATCATCGCAAACGCAGGATTCCCCGATCTGGCGCGTTCGCTTGAGGCAATTCCCATTGCGGGCACGTTGCTCTTCGGCGGGAAGCCGATTTTCTTTGCAATGCTCTTGCTGGTTGTTCTTACGCAGGTAGTGTTGTTTATGACCCGTTGGGGCCTACGCACGCGGGCAGTCGGCGAGAATCCCAAGGCTGCCGATACGGTAGGCATTGCGGTGAATCGCATGCGCTATATCAATCTCTTCATTAGTGGCTGTATTGCCGGTCTGGGTGGAGCATGGTTCTCGCTTGAGACGGTAGGGAACTTCGATGATGGCATGACAGCCGGTAAGGGGTTTATTGCGCTGGCGGCGATGATCTTTGGGAAGTGGATGCCATTTGGAGCCTTTGGGGGAGCAATGTTGTTTGGGTTTGCCGAGGCGCTTGGTACCCGCTTCCAAATCTTGCAAGTGCAGGTATTTGGGGGGCCGGTGCCGGTACAGTTCTTGCAGGTGATCCCTTACGTGGTCACGATGATTGTGCTGGCCGGTTTGATCGGGCGAGCAGTTGGTCCAGCGGCAGTGGGGAAACCCTACGAAAAGTAGGCAGCCAATAGCCAGAAGGTATCGGCAAGGCAAGAGAGATACCTCTGCCTTGCCTTACCGGCCTCGAAACCCGAAGCATCAGGCTAGACCTTCGGCTTCAAGCCATGCCTGAACATCGCTATCGGTCGGGTTGGCTTTGCCACCAGGAATGTAGCGATAGCGATCACCGTACCCCTCCATGACCTGATTACGGAGCGCTTCGGCCTCAGCGCTAGGATCGGTGTCGGGTACACGCAACACCTCACCGGAGTGCAGGTCGAGGTAAAAGCTAACGGCCGGGTCGGTTTCGCCTAAAGCGGCACGAATTTGATCTCGATTAATATTAGCGGCCACGGCTTCCTCCAGTGGATTGACGACGGAATACGGATCACCGTCGCATCACCAAAGATGGTACACGAACCTGCCCGCTCTTGCAAGTTGGTCGATAGCTGGATTAAATTGTAACATTTTTCTTAACGAGACGTATACTATTTGTGAGGAGTATTTGTGAGTGAGTCGCAGTCGGATGAAGTTGACCTGGTAGCCAGAGCCTGTAATGGCGATCAATCGGCCTGCGCGACGATTGTGCAGCGCTATACCGGTGTTCTATACAATCAGGCGTACCGCATGCTGGGCGACACGTTCGAGGCTGAAGATGCGGTGCAAGAGGTGTTTCTGCGGGCCTTTCGCAGTCTTCAAAGCTATGATCCGTCGCGACGGCTCGTCACATGGTTGCTCACCATTTGCTCGAACTACTGCATCGATCGCCTGCGACGCCGTCGGTTTAAGTGGCTAACTCTTGAAGATGTGGCCTTTTGGTTGCCAGGCGTACAACCAGGTCCCGAACGGAGTGTATTGCAACGTGCTGAACAGGAGATCGTGCAACGCGCACTTCAGCGCCTGCCAGAGAACTATCGCGGCGTGGCGATTCTACGTTTCTGGCACGATTTATCATACGAAGAAATCGGGAGTGTTTTGGGGTTGACGGAAGCGACGGTCAAGACCAGGTTACATCGGGCGCGCAAGTTGTTGCAAGAGGCGCTTGCCGCCGAGGAGGATTTATGGAACACGGAAGGGATGACGAGCTGACCGATGCGGAGCTGGCGGTAGCCGAGGCCGAACTGCGGATGTTGCTGGCCCGTTGGGGTGAGCCACAGATGGTATCGCCTCCTGCTGATCTGTCAGCACGGATTGTAAGACGGCTGAGTAATCCTCCACCTAAACGCTGGCGCTGGTATCGTCTGTGGCCTGTGGTGCCCTTCCTGTTGGTGCTTTTGGGAATGTGGGGCTTGCTGATCGACAGTGATGCACCGGCGGCGCTCTTCGGCGATCCGGAAACCGGTGTCGGTCGCCTGGTCTTGACCTTAATCTTGATAGCTAAGCCGTTGTGGTATCTTTGGCTAGCAGCGGCGTGGTGGTTACTGCCAGGGTTGTTACTCTTGCTGAGCGTTGGATGGATGTGGTGGCGTCTCATCGCAGATGCACCGTTGGCTGAGGTTAGCTAGGATGTGGCAGCGTTGGTTGTGGATTGGCTTGGTGTGCGTGATGGTTTTATGGCTACCGGCGCCGGTTGCCGCTCAGGCACCGCTACCACCGGTTGTTATTTCCGCCGGTGAGCGCTATCAGGGTCATCTGGCAACGTTTGATCAGTCAATTGTGGTACTTGGTGAAGTTGACGGTGATGTTACAAGCTGGGCTGGTTCGATCACGGTACACGGCATTGTGCGCGGCGATGTAGTCAGTTACACCGGTACCGTTGAACTGAAAGCCGGTGCTGTTGTTGAGGGAAATGTCCTTTCCATTGCCGGGGGGGTGGTTGTCAATCCTGCGGTTCAAGTACGGGGAGCACTGATCGGGATAGAACCGCTGGCCGGATCAAACCTCGTATCGGCGCTGGTAGGGGTAGCTGGCGGGCAGCGAGCTATACGTCACTGGCTACCACCGGTGGTCAGTCATTTCGTCAGCGGGCTGGTGATCCTGTTTTTTAGTGTTGCGGTTGCCTTCATCTGGCCGCGACGTACTGCCGGTATTGGACGTACACTGCGAGCTGCACCGTTACGTAGTGCTCTGGTCGGAGTCCTCTCGACGGTGTTGATCCTGCTGATGTTGCCGTTTTTGGTCGGTCTACTGACCGTCAGTCTGGTCGGTTTGGTGCTCTTCATTCCGCTTATCATCTTGCTGCACATACCCTACATCATCGGCTTTACCGGTGTTGCTCGTGCGATTGCGGTCATGTGGGCGCCAGGGTGGGCACTCAGACCACCGCTGGCTGCTGCTTTCGGTGCCTGTGTTGTTCTGCTGCCCCTCATCCTGTTGAGCTTTGTAGCTCCTGTGTTCGCAGTGCTGTTGGGATATGCGATTGCCAGTTGGGGGTTAGGCGCGGTGTTTATCAGTCGTGGCGGTGCGCTACCGATCTGGCGTGATGGGTGGCAGTTAGTGGGTAGTGCTAACCGATACTGAGAACGTGATTGGAAACTCGTGGTTTTGATCAGCTTCCCGGCAAGGGCGTCGGCTGAGGTGGCGAGCAAATCAGCGCCTCATCAACAACCTGGGCTTTTGATGAGGCGCAACTATGGCATCTCCAGAATGGTGCGGGGAACGGTGGCGGGAAACGCCAGTGGCTCCTCGACGCGATGGAACCAGGTGGCACCGGGTTTAGCGCCGGTGCGGTGGAGCACGCCTGGTGTCCCTCACCTTTCCCCTTCCTCCCTTCCTCTCCTACAAGAGGAGAGGAAGGGGAACGTGAGGTTGCCGGCGCGAACGCATGTTGGCATCCTCTCACGCAATGGTTGCGCAGGTATGGTACGTTCCAGATAAGAAATTCAGGTTTTTGATCAGGCTCTCACGCCCTAGCTCCGGCAAGACCCACCAGCACCACAATCAGGAAACAGCTCAACAAGATGCCTAAAATAATCAACAGACTTGGATAGAGCAAGACAGCGAGCGTAGCTTTGCCGCTATCGAGGCGATGCACGACTGCTGTACCGCTAATCAGAATGATCAGCCCCCAGCCCCACGCAATCAGGCTGATCGGCAGGCTCAATACCGGAATAAAAGTGAGTGCGTCGAGGGCATGCGGTGCAACCGACAGTGAACCGACTGCTACCATCGAGCGGATTCCGCCTTGTCCACCTAATTGTCGGGCGGCAATGTGGGTAAGAACCACTGCCAGCAGCATATTACTCAGATAAGTGAACGGCATCGATACCGTCTGACCAAGGGCTTGTAAGAATAGACTGATCGGTCGTGGTAAGGGGGTGGGCATGGTGAACAGCTCGCGCAGCATATTGCCAATCTCTTCTTCACTCTCCGCGAGTACATCGATCACCTCGCGCTGTGCGGGTGTGGTGGCTGCTTCCTTTTGTTGTTCAAGCGCCTGCCGGTAGGCGGCAAGGATTGCATCAACAGTCTGGTCAGGATTAGTAACGCTAATCAGATTACTGGCGCTCTGGATGGCGCCGACCAGCAATCCGACCAGAAGAATAAGCAGAAAGCCACGTCGCACACCATCGGCTGAGTCACGCATCTCGGCAAAGACGCGCTGGTTGAGGGTTAATGCGCCGTTGAACGTATCCATGATCGACATATCAGCTCCCCTGGGCAGCAGCAACCAGTACTGCTATTCCCCCACAACTGATGACCAGAAGCAGAAGGCCAAGCAAGATTGGACCTAACAGTGCAGCCCAAAAGGCGCGCCACGCCGATAATTGATGGGCTGTGCGCAGACCAATATAACAACCGATCAGGCCCAGCAATGTAGTTCCGGCAATCTCGACAAATGGAAGAACCTGCGCGATAGCAAGCAGGTTCGCGCCGCTCGCCAGGGCGGTGCACCCCAGGGTTTGGGACAACGTCCCTTCGCCGCCAAGGGCGCGTGCTACCAGATGTGCGATAATGCCGTATATCAGCCAGCCCAGCAGATAGACGAAAGGCGTAATCAGGGCACCAATGATGCCGCTCCATTGCAAGATACTGAGGTTTGTTGCGAGCTGACTGAAAATCGGATTAAGGTCAACATCAGGGTTGATCCGCTGTAGTTCAGTGATAAGTGCCATGCGTTCCAGTGAGCGTTGCACGATGGCAAGTGCAGCTAACGGATCGGGACTGGCCAGTCTGCTCAACAGATTTCCGATCACTCCGGCGGTCCCAACCAGGATGCCCACTATCAGCACAACTAAAAAGCCTTCACGTAGCGCATACGGGTTATCACGTTGGGCACGGAACGTATTCACATCGAGCAGAAGACCAGCAGTACTAAGCCGAACAAGGTAAGCGAGTGACTCCATGGTGTTCCCTGTTTGTATGCGACGATCAATCAAGAGAACGTATCCACACAGCGTTACCGGGTCTAGCCCGTAGGTGAGTAAAGGTCATACCTTCACTACGCCTGGGTTCATTGTCCTCGACCCATGATTGTGGCGGCAATCCGCAATCTAAGCAAATTGGAAAACGGCAATTATACCGACTGTTTGCGGAGATACGCTGCCCCCTTACCCAGCCGGGTATTAATGGGCACACCGGCAGCGCAGAGGGGGCATGTCTCAGCCGGGTAACTCTCCAACGGCAACTCGGTGAGTGCGATTAGCTGCGAGACACCGAGATCGCTCGCTGTCACACCTCCCCGATTGCAGAGTGCGCCAATACCAACCACATGACCACCGTTTGCATTGACTGCATCCACAACCAGCCGTACCGATCCTCCGGTCGTGATCACGTCTTCAACCACCAATACCCGTTTCCCGTTAATATGGGTGTCGTATCCACGCCGAAAGACCCGTCGCTTTCCGGTTTCATCGTGCTCTTCTTCCGCGTACACGGCCAATACCTCATGACCGTACAGTTGGCTCAGATGGTAGGCCGTCCACTGTGCCATAATGACGCCACCTATTGTCGGCCCGGCAACGGTCTCGATGTTGGCATCGGCGAAGCGACGTGCGATTGCCGCACCCACCAGACTGGCTGCGGTGGTGTGAGGGTAGAGTGCGTCTTTGTTGACATAACTGCTTCCGTGGCGACCAGAGGTATACACAATGTGGTCATTCGTGACAATTGCTCCTAATTGTTCGAGGATGGTCAGAAGTTTGTGCTCGTTCATAGGTTGTGACTGTACTGTTCAAGTTCAGAGACAATACGAGCGGCTGCGGTTGCCGGATCACCGATCGCCGGTGGCGGATTCGTTATTGGTCGTCCGATCACCAGGTAATCGGCGCCAGACCGCAGTGCGTCTAGCGGTGTCATTACCCGCCGCTGATCGCCCTCGGTGGCCCACGACGGGCGAATACCGGGCGTTATAATCCGTACATGTGGACAGGCCGCGCGAATCGCGGCGACTTCGTGTGGTGAGGCCACGACACCATCGAGGCCACAATCCTGCGCCATACGGGCTAGATGGACAACATAGTCGGTCAGTGACGGTTTTACCTGTAGTTCATTTGCCAGCGCCGTTGCATCAAGACTGGTTAGAACCGTGACTCCCAGAAGGAGCGGACGGTATGACATACTATGCGCTGCCGCAACAGCGGCGCGCAGCATATCACGACCACCAAGACAATGTAAAGTCAACATCTGCACTGCTGGCCCTAGCTGACAGGCGGCTCGCACCGCACCGGCGACCGTGTTTGGAATATCGTGCAGCTTGAGATCGAGAAAGAGATTTCCGCCAACCCCGGCAATGGCGCTGACAATCTGGGGTACCCCGACCGCTGTACAAACCTCTAGTCCGACCTTGTAGCCACCGACCAGTCCACGCAGTTGTGTGGCTAGGGCTACTGCCGTATCGAGATCAGGCGTGTCGAGGGCAACCAGTATTCGTTTTTGTGGAGATAAGCTCATACGCAATCCGGTGTACGCTCGCTGTCGTACTGTGAAATACTTGCGAACAAATTTCTGCCAGCGGCTGGCGTACTCGATGACAATCGCAGACTAGCTCTTGCTACGTGTGTATCAGAACATACACGGCAACGCCAACTATTGTTGCTATCAGGTACAGTGCGAAGGCAATCCGCATAAACAATTTATAATTTTTGAAGCGCCAGCGCAATGGTAACCATTCATTACCGACCAGTACAACATATATGCCGAATAGCATGGCAACGGTACCAATCACTTCATGGGCTGGCATTGCCACAAATGCCGCTGTCGGCAAAGTAAGATTCTCATCGGGCGACACTGCAAACAGGGAAGGTATCATCACTCCAAATACCAGTACCAGGTTCAGAGCAGCGGCGCCGGTTTGCACCCAGCGATGGGCTGTGTAGTATCCTTTTACAGCCAGGTATGCACCAACGGTAAACGCAAGGGCGACCAGGATACTACCAACCAGCGAAACATCTTGGGCGAAGGTAGCTTTTGTACCGAGAAAGCCGCTCATCACGATACCTTCCTGCTCTGGAGAATTGTACGATTGATCCGCCTGGGTAAGAACGGCCCGTGGTACACCAGACCGGTATAAAGCTGGATCAGGCTGGCACCGGCCTCCAACATCCGAAGTGCATCAGCGGGTGAGTGAATCCCGCCCACGCCAATAATCGGCAGTTGACCGTTGGTCAGACGAGCAATCAAGCGCACCACCTGCCGGGCACGTTCGGCCAGAGGATGTCCGCTCAGGCCACCGGTTTCGGCGGCCAAGGCCGGTTCAACGCCGGTTAATCCGCTACGGCTGAGAGTAGTATTGGTGGCAATAATACCGGCCACTCCATGATCGGTACAAACTTCGATCAACTCTGCGATAGCATTATCGCTGAGATCAGGGGCAATTTTGACCAGCAGTGGTCGTGGGCCACGCTGATCACTGCGGCCTAACGCTGCGTTATCGTGTTGTAGTGCGGCTAACAATCCTCTGAGCTGGTCGGCATCTTGCAACTGACGTAAACCCGGTGTATTGGGAGAGCTGACATTAATCGCTATATATGCTGCGTATGGAAAGAGTAAGCGGAACGACTCGCGGTAGTCATCGATAGCATGTTCGAGCGGCGTGATTTTCGATTTGCCAATCGAGACGCCAATCGGCAATGGAGGCGGTTGCAGGTGGGCCAGACGTTCGGCCAGCGCAGCAGCGCCGGCGTTGTTGAACCCCATGCGATTGATCAGAGCTTCGTGGGTAGGAAGACGAAACAAGCGCGGTCGAGGATTCCCTGGCTGTGGGTGACGGGTCACTGTGCCAACTTCGACAAAACCGAAGCCGAGCGCCGCCCATGCCCTCAACGCTATGCCATCCTTATCCATACCCGCGGCCAGTCCTACCGGATTAGGAAATGACACCCCGAAGACAGTACGCTGCAACCGGGGATCGCGGATTGTCGTAAACTGTTCAAGAACCTGGCACAGGAAGCGCGAACGGCTGATCAGCGCCAGCATGTGAAGAGTACGTTCGTGCGCCGTCTCGGCATCACCGCCGCCGATCCGAAATAACATTGGGCGCAGAACATAACGGTACAGCATTGATTCAGAACGGTTCAACCCCCACCTCGGATAACTCGTCAGCAAATCGTTCAATATCGCGCGTTGTGCGCAGCCGATCAATACGACTGAGCAAACGCTTCCGATCGGCACTGTCGTCAATAACTGCTCGTTCGAGATATTGTTTCAAATAAAGTTTAATGATGGCCAATTGATCATCGGTTAGTGGTTCACCCTGTAGATATTGCTCAACTGCAACCGCCAGCTTTCCGGTAATTTCCTCCATCCAGAAACGAGGTGGACGGGCAACCGGAAACGGGTACGGATATTCAGGGTTGGGCACAAAGATCAGCGGGCCAATCACTTCTGCGTTATCAGGCAACGGATTGGTTGTCATAGCGCTTCCTAGTGAATTTGTAAGCCTAGTAAGCGATACAAACGATCAAAATCGAAATGGGTATCGAGCAACTCGGTGAAGCGACGCAGTTTTGCCTCCTGGTGAAAACGCACGCGCCCGAAGAGACGTTCAGCGCGATCAACCGTACTCAGGGTATCGTCGGCGACCAGAATGATCGGCACCTCTAATTCAGCAGCACGATCCATTACTTGCATTGATGGTCGGATATTACCGGTTAATACCAAGGCGTTCGTACTGGTTTGCAGAGCGATCAACTGCAAATCGCTGCGGTCGCCACCGGTAATAACCGCTTTATTCGCCCGTCGACGGAAAAACGAAAGGCTGGCTTCCGCGCCCATCGCCCCGATCATCAGTGAGTCGAGCATCTTCTCACCCCATTCTGGGCGGCCAATAATTTGCCCACCCAGATGTTGGGCCAGCTCGTTGACCGTCACCCCCGATAATAAGCGATCACGAGGTAAAATGCCCAGCACCGGAATCCCCCGGCTCTCGAGGAACGGTGTCACCCGATTACGCACGAACTCGCGGTGTGGTTCTTCTACCTGATTGATCAAGACCCCCAGCAAACGATCGCCGACGTAACGTTGTACCGACAGGATCGTATCGACTGACAATGTTGAGGTATAGCGGCACACCAGGAGACCGGGGGCCTGCAACATATCAGTTACCTGATCGGCAGTGAGATCAACCAGCGCGCCTTCAGCCCACGTGTTTGTTCCTTCCAAAACGACAATGTCTTTCTGGCGCGAGATAGCCAGATACGCCTCGCGGAGTGTCTTGACGAACGAATGCGGTTGCCCGCGCAGAATCGACTCGATCACCCCTGGCGTAATGAGCACTGGGGCGATTTGTTCCATCGGCGCATCAAGCCCGATGGTTTGACGGATGAACAGCGCATCTTCATCGAGCACTGCGTCGGGCGTGTGGGTTACCGAGACACTTACCGGTTTCATATAACCAACACGGAAGCCGTCTTGCTGCATCCGACGGAGCAGACCGACACAGACCGCACTTTTACCGACATAGGTTTCGGTCGAGGCGACATATAGTGTTGCCATCATTGCCTCCACTAGTTGAGGATGATCCGGGCATCGAGGACGATTGCGCCCTCGCCTTCGTGATGAACGACGAGTGGATTAATATCCATCTCGACAATTTCCGGGAAATCGGTAACCATTTGACTGACTCGCAGGATCGTCTCTTCGATGGCAGCGATGTCAGCCGGTGGTTCACCGCGTACACCGCGTAAGAGCGGATAAGCGCGAATTGAACGTATCTGCTCTTGCACCTCTTCGACGCTTAGGGGGGCAAGGCGGAAGGCAACATCCTTTAACACTTCAACATAGATGCCTCCCATTCCTACTGCGATCAGTGGCCCGAACTGGGGATCGCGTGTCATACCGACTAAGATTTCGCGGCCTTTGCGCACCATCTCTTGCACCAGTATGCCCCAAATGCGGGCGGAGGGCAAATACTTGCGTGCTCGATATTCAATTAGTTCAAAGGCGTCGCGTACCGCCGTTGCGTCATGTAAGCCGACTCGTACCCCACCAATGTCGCTTTTATGCAGAATATCTGGGCTAGAGATTTTTAGCACTACTGGATAACCAAATTCATTGGCAATGGCGACGGCTTCATCGGGGGTCTGGGCCAACCGACTCCGCGGTAATCGCATCCCATAGGCTTCAATCACTTCCCGCGCTTCAATCTCACCCAATTCGACCCGACCGGCTGCGCGTACTTTGGCGAACAGATCGGCCACGCGCTGACGATCAACCGGAAAGGTGCGGTAGGTCGGCGCCGGACGTTGCTGCCAGAGCGACTGACGGTACATTGCGGCCAGTGATTGCACAGCTCGTTCGGGAAAGAGATAGTTAGGAATACATGCTGTATTCAGAGCCTCTACCGCACTCGTGATGCTAGCGCCACCCATAAAACTAGTGACAATTGGCTTGGTCGTCTGTTTACTCAGATCAATGATGAGCCGTGCCGTCACAAGCGGATCGGAGACAGCCTGCGGGGTAAAGAGGATAATCAGGCCATCAACGTTTGGATCGGCCAGCGCAGCCTCGATGGCCCAGGCATAACGGTCTGGAGTCGCATCACCGATGACGTCAATTGGGTTGAAAAAGTTGGCGTTGGGAGGTAGTTTCGCTTGCAGACGACGAATCGTTTCAGGGGTGAATTCGGCCATTGCCAGCCCACTTCGTTCTACGGTATCGGTAGCAATAATCCCTGGCCCACCGGCATTCGTAACAATCGCCACTCGGTTACCGCGAATCATTGGCTGATAGGCAAAGACCAGCGCCAGATCAAACAGCTCATTCATGGTGCGGGCACGCAGAATACCACTCTGCGCAAACGCCGTTTCGTAAGCGGTTTCAGAACCGGCCAGTGAACCGGTGTGCGAAGAAGCTGCCCGAGTACCGGCAGCCGTTGTCCCACTTTTGATGGCAACTACCGGTGTGACTTTCGTCACTTCACGCGCTACCCGAATGAAATTAGGACCGTCGTCAATTGCCTCTAGATAGGCAAGAATCACTTTGGAATGCTCATCGCGATTCCAGGCCTCTAGCAGCGTGACCTCATCGACATCAGCCTTGTTGCCGAGACTGACAAAACGCGAGAAGCCGATCCGTTGCTGATGACTCCAATCGAGAATCGCAGCACAGATAGCGCCTGATTGTGACATCAGAGCGATGTTTCCAGGGAGCGGCATGGCATTGGCAAATGAGGCATTCAACTTACTGATAGTGTCAATGATGCCCAGCGAATTGGGGCCAATCATGCGCATTCCGTAACGCCGCACCGTAGCCAGTAACTCTCGTTCGAGGTCACGTCCGGCGCCGCCAACCTCTTTGAAGCCAGCAGTGATCACAACCAGGCCACGTACCCCCTTTTGTCCACATTCGTTCACCGCAGCCAGAACATGTTGGGGTGGAATAACGATCACTGCCAAATCGACCGGGTCGGGAACGGCCATCACCGAAGGGTAAGCAGGGAAGCCGAGAACTTCGGTTGCGCGCGGATGGATTGGGTAGATGCGCCCTTGATAGCCGTGATCGATAATATTTTTTAGCACTCGGTGGCCGAGGCGTGCCGGATTGGGCGAGGCGCCAAACACGGCTACCGATTGCGGATTGAAGATTGCTTCTAACATGGTTTGGGTGCTCCTTTTTGCACACCTTGTCCCTTCATCATAACCGATACCTCGCCTGGCGACAAGCTGCACGTATCAGGTGTCAGGTCAGGGGATAGTGGTTTTCAGCTCATCATAAGTAGCGTGGAACATCCTCAAGTCGATGGGTGGTTTGTGAATTGTTCTTCCCGATTCGATCCGAATCATCACGTTTGGCAGGCGCAGCAGGGCATACCTGTTCTGTACCATCAGGGAGAACGGGTACAATCACTTGCCAGCTTCCGAGAGCGTGATCAGTAACCCAGGTTTCTGATCCCCCTCATGGATGCAGGGTACTGCAGGCGGTTACAAAATGCGGAATGTGGTTATCATCAATCGGTTGCCGGTGCAGGTGCGGTAGCCGGAGCAGGCAGTAGAAGAAGCCAGTGTTCGAGAGCACCCAACGTCAGCAGACTGGCTAAGAGGGCCAGCCGCAGCGCTGCTGAATCGCCGACGTGCGCGCCGACACTTAACCAGAGCATCACTGCCAGGAGCGTACTCACCGACACGCTGGGGCGAAAAAAGGCGCTCGGTGGTCCAGGACGCCAGTAGCTGGCTAGAAAGGACAGATGGGCTGGGAAGAGTTCAACCTGAAGGGCACGTACCCCGTACAAGACGTTCAGTTTTGCACTTTGCTGTAAGGCCCAACTCAATCCAAACGTCAATGGGCCGAGCCAATGACTTGCATCTTGCAACAGCCAGATCAACAAACCCAATTCGAGTAAACAGCTCAGTTGATGATACAGATGAGTACCAAGTGCGTAGAAGAAGCGCTGGATGCCACGGGCATACGGGGGACAGGGTTGGCGACGAGGGCCGGCAAGAATGCCACTGTAGAAGGCCAACTCGTGCCAGGCCCAGATTAACAGACCGGCGGTAAAGGCACGATAAGCGCCGAGGTTGCTCAGGTCATGGCGTGTGCTTAGGAGTTCACTGTGGGCAAAGAATAGCACCGGTAAACTCAAAAACACGGCCCATCCGCCTACCCATGGCCCGCGTCGGTTAAGCCAGATTAAACCTAATGTCAGCCCTATCCATAGTGTGACAGTGGTGAGCAGTGGTAGAAGGTAATAGAAAGCAATATCAGACCAGTTCATAGCCTGCACTTTCTGACAGTTTTTGCACTAATGTCATAATTGTACATGAAATAGCAGGGGTCGTAAAGGGTATGTTCTGTTTTTAGAGCTTTTTAACGTTTTCATCGTACCAGGAGCGCGGCAAGCAAAATGAGTACCGCAGTAGCAGCTCCTGTTCCGGCAGTGGTCTGCTGCCAGGTCTCCTTGTTGGTGCGCCGATCATGCCCGTCAGCGCACGGTAGGTAGGGTCCACCATCTCATGCCCTCCATCAGCAGGGAGGCATTCGCTGACCACGTCTTCCCGTCGCGCACTTGGCAGACCGTGTGGCAAGCCCCCTCATCTTCTCCCTTGTCTCCTTTCAACTCTTCCACGAGTGGAGAGGCAGGGGAGTGACTCGAGTGTACAGGGAGACAACCCTGGTGCTGCTGTCACCGATGATCAAAACACGTCCGCACGCATGGGGGGATCATACGCACATACCGTCATCGGAATGGCGATGGTCAACGGGCATTCGGAACCTATGGGTAGGGTGCGATGCTCCGCACACACCAATGTCAGGTATGAGAAGGTGTATGCACTGCGCAGCGCACGGATTGGTACGAATATAAACGAGGAGCCAAATTAGCTATAATATTAATAGCCGGATGATATGATGAGGTAGAACATGGTAACACTTGCGCTTCCACCGATTCAGCGATCTTGGGCACGTTGTCAGGCGCGCGGTCTCGAACCAACGCAAGCACCGCAAGCCGGAACGGTCAATCTCGTTGGATGGAGTCATCTGCGCACGCTGGTTCAGTCGTCAATTGAAGATTTGTACCAGATGAGTGAACATCCTGGCTTTGTAGTTGTCGTTTGTGACGATCAAGGGACTATCATCGATCTCGCCGGTGATAGTGCTGTGATGACGCAGGCGCAGCGGTACGGCATTGGTTATGGGATTAGCTTGGCCGAAGAGGTTGCTGGCACGAATGCGGTTGATCTTGCCTTACGCGAGGCTTTCCCCTTTCAGACCACCGGTGATGAACACTATTGTTATTGGTTGCAGCCATTTGCGCTGTCTGCTGCTCCTGTCTATAGCCCTGATGGCAAAGCGCTATGCGCATTAGCGATTCTCAACCGCGCTGAAGAGCAGCACCCGTATGCGCTCGGAATGGTGATCGCAGCGGCACAGGCTCTGCATAGTCAATTGCGCGCCGAGCGACTGCTTAATGAAGCAAACGACCAGCTTACCGAACTGTATGCAACGCTTGATTCGATCAATGAAGGTCTCATCTTTGTTGGACCAAACGGTGAGATTCGTCGCTTGAGTCGGCGCGTGGCGAGTATTCTAGGGATTAATGTGCGCTCGGCTGCTGGACGCTTGCTGGCCAGTGTGATTACGCCACCGCCAGCGATTGTTATGGCGCTACAGAATCTGAGTACACTAGAAGAACAAGAAGTCATCTGGCAGACACCAAATGGCCCACAGGCGATCATGTGCGATGTACGACCGGTGTGGGATCGTAGCCGACGTTATCTGGGCAGCGTGATTACGCTACGTCCGACAGAGAGTGTACGTCAACTGGTGCAGCAGATGGTTGGTGCACGAGCAACCTTCACGTTTCGTGATATTGTCGGCCAGAGTGAAAGTATGCGGCAAACATTACGGCAGGCCCGCATTGCCGCTGCCGGTCGTGGCGCAATTTTGCTGCGAGGTGAGGTTGGTACTGGTAAGGAAGTCTTCGCGCAGGCGATCCATAATGCGAGTAATCGGGCGGGTGGACCGTTCGTGCGGGTATCGTGTGCGGCCATTCCACGTCAGTTGCTCGATAGCGAACTGTTTGGAGTTGAGGGTACCGAACAACAACCCGGTCGTCCAGGCAAACTCGAGCTGGCGCATGGCGGTGTGTTGTATCTGGAGTCGATTGATGCTCTCTCGTTTGAACAGCAGACAAAGCTATTGCGGGCGATTGAGATGGGTCGGGTGATCCGCAGTGGAGGCACGCGCCCCATCCCGATTGATGTACGTCTCATTGTGCATGGGCATAGCCTCGAGCAACTGGTGGAAGAGGGACGCTTTCGGGGTGATTTATACGCTCGGATCAGTGCATTTGTCGTCGAAATTCCACCATTGCGCCAGCGTGGTGACGATATTATTTTGCTGGTGAACCACATGCTACGACGCCTGAGCGAGCAGATTGGCCGTCAGATCGCGTTCGATCCCGATGCGTTGGCGGCACTGCGGAGTTACCCGTGGCCGGGTAATGTTCGTGAACTGGAGGTTGTGTTAGAACAGATCGTGCAAACGACAGAGAAGAGTGTGCTCACGGTGGCCGATTTGCCGCCAGCAATTGCGCGCCATACAACCCCTCTCCTCCTTTCCGACAGTCCAAAGTTGGCTGAAACGCAAGAATTAAGTGAACGTGATGCCATTTTGCGGGCCGGTCGGGCGGCAAGAGGACGCTTGAGTCGAGCAGCCGCTCTGTTGGGGATCAGTCGAGCTACCCTCTGGCGTAAGATGATCCGTTATCGTATTTCACGGGCTGATATGCTGCCGTAGTCAGCGGTTCGGTATATAGGGGCTACGGCATGACATATTTGACCGGTCTTTACCGTTTGGTAATTTTGGCACTGGCCGTTAGTCTGGCGACCGGTGATGCTCTGGTGCCCGGTCATCAGATTACTCGACCGATTGCTGTTCGTACTCTACCGGCGACGCTGGCGATTGGCATCAATAGCCATCTTGCTACTCGCTATCCCGATGCGGCCACGATGCCCATTCCCGCCACCATTATTGCCGATCTTGGTGTGGAGTGGGTGCGCGAAGATATTCACTGGCATCGTATTCAGCCCAACCCCGAGACCTGGGATTGGGCTTTTACCGATGCTGCTCTCTCGGCATTGCACCGGCAGCGCTTGCAAATACTGGCGGTGTTAGGACCGGCGGTTGGCTGGGCAACCGCCGATCCAACCGATCACCCCAACCTCATATCATTTGCAGCCCCTGATGAAGCAGCGTTTGTTCGTTATGCGGCTGCGGTCGTTCAACGCTACAAACATATCGTGAAGCATTGGCAAATCTGGAACGAACCCGATCAGGCGCTTTTTTGGCGGCCAGCGCCGAACCCTCAACAGTACACCCGGCTGTTACTTGCTACTGCACAGACCATTCGGACGATTGACCCGACAGCAACAATTGTTTTGGGAGGTATCAATCCATTTGATACCGGCTTTCTGCATGCGATTGCTGCCTATGGTGGTTGGAATGCGTTTGATGTGATTGCCATCCATCCCTACGTTGATCCGCTCGACCCAGAAGAGGGGAATCTGATTGCGGCTGCTGATAGGGTACGAGCAGTTGCTGCGCGTTATGGTCAGAAGCCAATTTGGGCGACTGAAGTCGGTTGGGCGAGTGGGAAGAGTGATCGTGATGCACTCGGTCTGGTTGATGCGCTGCAACAGGCCGACTATCTCCCTCGTGCGTACCATGCGCTCTGGCAAGGCGGCGTAAGCCATGTGTTCTGGTACGCGCTCAAAGATGATCCCCACAATACGTATGGCCTGTTCACGTATGGGAATGGACGGGCAGACTTCAGAGGTACCAAGCCGGCTGCCGCAGCATTGCGGGCGCTGGCTTCATCGAAGCGCCGATCGGTGCCGGAACCATCGCGAGTGACGGTTCAGCTTTTTGAACGCCACACCAGGCAAACGTGGCAACGACCGGCACAGCCCAATGGTTCCGTCCAGGCGGTGAGAGGGGCATTCCACATTGTTTATCGCTTTACAACCCGTGATAACGACTACGTAGCCTTTGAGTTGCAGGACCCGATTCTCCTTCCTAACCCCACCACGGCGCTCACGGTACGGCTGTTCGGAGATGGTAGTGGGCACTATCTCCGCTTCTGGCTACGCGATGCCGAAGGTGAGCTATTTACCATCACTGCTGGGATGATCGGGCCACCGGAATGGCAGACGTTGGTCGTGCCTGTTGGGTATCATTCCCTGCGGTCTGGTTATCTGGCTGGTGAAGGGAACCGACGGCCTGATTATCCATGGTATTTCGCTGCCATTGTTATTGATGACGAGTATGATATGTGGAGTGGGATAGGGGAAGTGCAGATCGACAGTGTTGCAGCACTGGTAGAACAAGAGTAGCCCAGGATGGGCCTAGGCTACTGCGCACGTTTTACCCGATAATTGACCGGTACAGATCAATCGTCTGGCGGGCAATCGCATCCCAGCTAAATATCTGTTCAACGCGGCGCCGTCCGGCCTGACCGAACTGGTGGCGTAACGCAGGATTCGCCAGCAAGCGATTAATGGCAACTGCTAGCTCAGCCGAGAACGCTGCAGGATCGACTGGATCGAAGCTGTCTGGTTTGAGATGGGGATCGACTAGCAAGCCAGTCTCCTCATGGACGACAACTTCCTTGATCCCCCCAACCGCTGAAGCAACCACTGCCGTTTCGCAGGCCATAGCTTCAAGGTTGATGATTCCAAACGGCTCGTACACACTTGGGCAACAGAAGACGGCAGCGTGCGAGTAGAACTGGATAACGTCCTGTCGTGGGAGCATCTCGCGAATCCAGATCACGCCAGGGCGTTGGGCACTGACGGCGGCTACCCGCTCCTCCATCTCGATCCCGATCTCTTTTGTATCGGGCGCACCGGCGCAGAGCACAATCTGCGCTGACGGATCGATGTGTGGAATAGCGTTAACCAGGTGAATAATTCCTTTCTGACGGGTGATGCGGCCAACGAAGAGGACAAAAGGACGGCTGGGATCAACGTTGTAGCGTTCGAGAGCATCGGTGGCGCTCGTTTTGCGATATTCGTTGAGATCAATTCCATTGTAGATCACGTGAACCCGGTTGGGGTCAACGTTGAAGAGACGTAAAATATCGGCTCGCGTCTCTTTTGAGACAGCGATCACCGCATTGGCCTGTTCGATAGCGGTGCGTTCGATCCATGAACTGAGGTGATACGCATTGCCCAATTGCTCAACTTTCCATGGTCGGAGTGGTTCGAGTGAATGAATGGTCAGTACGTACGGAATGCCCCACAACTTACTGGCGAACAGGCCGGCCAGATCGGTGTACCAGGTATGGCAGTGAACGACATCGGCATCAAGCGTATCTTTAGCCATCGCCAGCGAACGAGCGACAGCATCAATTGCCCCGGCAAAGCGTGGATCGGTATTCTGGCGCGCTTCTTCCCAACGTGGATAGCCGCGTACCTTCAGGTTTGGCGTTTCAATCTGTTGATCGCCGAAGCAGCGTACTTCAACCGGTACAATCCTGGCCAGGGCCTGGCTCAGGTATTCGACATGAACACCGGCACCACCGTAAATGTATGGCGGGTATTCATTGGTAAAAAGAGCTACACGGCGTAATTCAGCCATAATTTTCCTCATGTACTTAGGGTATAGTAAACACTGTAATCTCAGTATACATGGTTTTCTGGCGCGCAAAGCAGTCTGGATCGCGTATAATATCCCGAAAAGGAATGCTAATGATGATAGAGCTTTTCATTCGTGGTCTGATATTTGGGCTGGCAATTGCAGCACCAGTTGGTCCGATTGGCCTGCTCTGTATCAGACGCACAATCACCGATGGTCGGTTGGTCGGTTTTGTCAGCGGTTTGGGTGCTGCCACTGCTGATGCGCTTTACGGAAGTGTCGCAGCGTTGGGTTTGCAAGCACTGAGTTCGTTGATATTCAGCTTGAATGCGGCATTGCAGATCGTTGGTGGCATGGCGCTGATCTGGATCGGCCTTACCACAATGATCGCCCGACCAGTGCCGGTTTCTATTGAGTCGACCCCGACACGGCGTCGGTTGTTGAGTGCCTATTTTTCTACCCTCTTGTTGACACTGGCAAATCCGGCAACGATTCTTATCTTTACCGTTATCTTTGCCGGTCTTGGCACTGTTGGTAAAGGGGGGATGGGGCTGGTGTTGGTCGTCGGCGTAGCTTGTGGTTCAGCCCTCTGGTGGACACTGCTAAGCGGTGGGGTTAGTCTGATGCGACAGCGAGTAACCGTGCCGGTACTGCGCCTGATTAACCTGGTGTCAGGGTTGGTCATTATCGGTTTTGGAGTGACCGCTTTGCTGAGCAGAGATATGTGAATGCTATGCACGTGGTGATTGTGGCAAATGCACCGGCGGTTGATGTAGCGCCATACCGCAGTCTGATCCAGGCTGCCGACCGATTGATTGCCGCCGATGGCGGAGGGACAGCTCTGTTCCGAGAGGGCTATGCTCCTTCCTTACTCATCGGCGATCTCGATTCGATTATACCTGAAGCGCTGGCTGCGTATCAGGCACAAGGGGTTGTGATCGAACGGCACCGACCCGACAAAGACGAGACCGATCTGGAGTTAGCGTTGCTGGCTGCGGCCAGAATGGGGGCGACCCGGATCGATGTGATTGGCGCGCTAGGTGGCCGCTGGGATCAGTCGCTGGCGAACGTGATGCTGTTGGGTATGGATGAGTTGCGTGAACGACGGGTGCGCCTTATCGATCTACCACAGCAGATCTGGCTGGTGCATGACGAGAGTATCATCCCCGGTCTTGAAGGTGATACCGTGTCATTACTCCCCTTTGGTGGTAATGCGCATGGCATTACGACAGAAGGTCTGGCCTATCCGCTTCATAATGGGACCCTTTACTATGACCGGGCACGCGGGGTAAGTAACGTGATCGACAAGTTACCGGCACGAGTTTCGGTTAGGCAGGGGAGATTGCTCGTGGTTCTGATCAGCCGTTCGCCGCTTGTGTAGGGACGACGGAGAATAGTGCAACATTTGCAGCAGCTCGCACGCATACCGTTGCACGGTGAGCGAAAGACAAAGGTTGGGGAAAAGAGATTGAATGTTCAGATGCACTCAGAATAGGGATGTACAGGAATGCTACTCGATCTGTCTGCATTATCGCGTGCTATCCAATCGCTCGATGCTGCTCTGCGCATTGTGAATGATCAGGACTGGTTTAATGCACAACGCGCAGAAGTTCAGCAAACACTCCTGGCTGGTGTAGTACAGAACTTTGAGTTTGTATACGAACTGTGCATGAAAATGATTCGGCGGCGACTCGAGCTGGATGCTACTTCTCCTACGGAAATCGATTTTAGTAGTTTTCGTGACCTGATACGTACTGCTGCCGAAAAGGGTTTAGTGACCAACGTCGAAGCCTGGTTTCGTTACCGTCAGTTGCGCAATATAACCTCTCACACATACGATAGTGTGAAAGCACGGATGGTTTGTGAGCAAGCAGGGGCTATCCTTGCCGATGCGCGAGCGGTGCTGAGCGCCCTGGAAGTGCGTAATGAGCGAGCAACGTTTTGATATTCAACCCGAACATCTGGCACTCGTGCGCACGATTCTGCGGCGGCATGTACCTCAGTACGATGTCTGGGCATTTGGTTCACGGGTTCAGGGTCGGGCGAAAGTACACTCTGACCTCGATCTGGTTATTATGACTGATAGACCGCTCACGCTTGACGTAATGGCTGCGCTTGCAGATGATTTTGCCGAGTCAGATCTACCCTGGAAGGTTGATATTGTGGACTGGGCCACGACAGATGCTGTCTTTCGGACGATCATCGAACACGACCGAATATTAGTGCAAACTGGTACTGCGCACGTTCCTAATGGGGAAGAGGCAGGTCATAATTCTGCCTCTACACCACTCTAACAAATTTACGTCGGCCCACCTGAACGACAGCGTTTGCACCAGGATTAAGCGTGAGCGTATAGCCTTCGACCCGTTCACCATCGACCCGAACTCCTCCACCGTCGATCAAACGTCGTGCCTCACTCTTACTGGGAGCAAGGCCACTGGCGACCAGTACGTCAACAATGCCGCTAGGGGCTGTCAGCGTGAAGGTCGGAATATCTTCAGGCACTTCACGCTCGACAAACTGGCGAATAAAGGCAGCTTCGGCAGCCGCAGCCGCAGTTGGATCGTGGAACTGCGCCACAATCTCACGCGCCAGCCGCATCTTCAAATCGCGAGGATTAACCTGTCCATTTGCCATTGCCTGCTTCATTTCGTGTATCTCGGCCATCGGCACGTCGGTCAGCACTTCAAAGTAGAGCGGCAGGACCTCGTCACTCATTGACATAATCCGACCGTACATTTCAGCCGGCGGCATCCGAATATCGACCGTATTGTTGAAGGTCTTCGACATCTTTCGACCGTCGGTACCGGGAATAAGCGGGACGAGAAAAACCTGTTGGGGTGTCATGCCCAACTGTGCCATCAGCTCACGTCCGGCGAGGATATTGAATTTCTGATCAGTGCCACCAAATTCCACGTCGGCCTTGATCGCGACCGAATCGTAGGCTTGAAGCATTGGGTACATCAATTCGAGAACGGTCAGTGGTGCACCGCTTTCGTAGCGTTTGCGAAACGTCTCGTGAGCAAGCATTTGGGCTAGGGTAAAGCGACCGGCTAGATCGAGAGCATGTTCAAGCGTGAACTGCCCAAACCATTCACTTTGCCAGCGCACCTCTGTGCGTTGGCGATCAACCACGCGGAAGAACTGCTCCATGTAGGTTTCGGCATTTGCCCGCACCTCAGCCGCCGACAAACGGGTACGTGTTTCATCGCGACCACTCGGATCGCCGATCTGTGCCGTCCAATCACCGACGATCAGCACCACGTGATGACCCAGTTCCTGGAAGGCACGGAGTTTACGCAACCCAACTGCGTGACCGATGTGCATATCGGGTTTGGTGGGATCGAAGCCTTGTTTTAGCCGGAGGGGTGTTCCACTCTGCAGGCGTGCTCGCAATTCACTTTCGACAATAATTTCGGCGACACCACGATGTAACAGATCAGACAGATCCATCTCAGACGCTCCCAATGCTTGATAGTGACTTCAAACGATGTTTATGCTAACAGGGTGCAGGCATCGTGTCAAGAGGGGCAGGGGGCTATGCGGGAGGGCGCATCTGCGATGACCAATCTGCTCGAGAACGGAAAGACATCGACGAACATGTACCTGCTAGACGTGCCTCAGCGCACTATCGTAGTCTCTTAGACCACTGCAAGTGCGAACAAAGGAAAGGAACTACCGCTCTCTTATCTGTCTCCTCGCCTCACCATAGCCGACCAGAGCAAGACCGTTGCAAAGCCCTGGTATCACCTGACCAACGTTGCCAATGCAGACTGCAATTGATCAGACAGTTCAACGGGATTATCATCATCCCAGACAACGGTACTGACACCTGCTTCGCGGGCAGCGCTGGCACTGGCTTCATCTCTGACTAACGCAATCAATGGTGTAGCATGATTCAGTTCTTGCCAGAGATGGATGATGTCAGGACTAAACTCGGCAACCAGGAGTGCGGGATGAGGATGATGGGCAAGTAGGCCCTGCGCTGCAATTTCATTATCGGCGATCAGCAAGCGATATCCACGGCTATTCAACGTGCCCACAATTGTACCGCGTGCAATATCATTCTGACAGATAATCAGAGCTTCAGGAGCATTGGTGCCGCGCCGATCTGTCAGCGGATTGGTAGAGGTCTCCTCAGTCCGTCGATCAATCTTATACGTACTGCCAGCAATCTGTTTGGCTGCTTTCTTGAGTTCGGCAGCGACTCGACTCATTTCATCCACACTATGGAATGTGCGGTTGTAGGTTGTTACCACTGCAATAGAAAGGCTGATAATGCCAAACTGTCGTGTGATACCGTAACGGTCGGTTGCTACTAAATATCCTCGTTGTAAGTCGGCCTCGTCGTAGAGAGCACGAATACTTTGATCGAAGACCTGAATAATGCGCTTGCACAGTGCTTCAGGATCGGGGCCGAGATGAATAACAACAAAATCGTCACCACCGATGTGACCAACGAAGTCATCGGGAGCGGTGTGCTCTCGTAACATGCTGGCGACGAGATGAATGGCCTTATCACCACGGGCAAATCCGTAGACATCGTTAAAGGCCTTGAAATTATCTAGATCGATATACAGCAAGGCAAACTTGGCCTTCTGTTCAAGCTGGCGGTTAATTTCCGCTTCGATTGCCGCATTACCAGGTAAACCGGTCAATGGATTACGCAGCGGTAACTGAGCGGCTCGCCGTAAGTGGGAACGTACCCGCGCCAGTAATACCTCGCGGTCGTATGGTTTTGCGATATAGTCGTCGGCGCCATTTTCCAATCCTTCAACGATCTTTGATGAATCGCTGAGGGCGGTAAGAATTATCATCGGCAAATGTGAGGTGCGTGTGTCATTGCGAAGCTGTCGGATTGCTTCTAATCCATCCATCACAGGCATCGCCCGATCAACCAGGATGAGGTCGGGTGGTTGTTGCTGAGCGGCCTGAATGAGTTGATGCCCATTCTGTACCAGGTCAACCTCATATCCTTCACTTACCAGCATTTCGCGCAGGAGCATACCTACATCTGGCTCGTCTTCAGCCACCAGGATACGAATTGGTAATGTCATGTCACGCTCCTACCGTATCGGATACATCTACCATAGATGTGATTCATGAAAATTTTCTCGGACGCTTATAGCATACCATGCTCAAGAATGATTCGTGAAGAGATGAGGAGCTCCATTCTGGCGTGCTGTAGTAGTTCAAAAAGGATCTTCCTGTTTGGGAATTCTGTGCTATAATACATATCTTGCGTGGCACATGTTTTGCTGCGAAGTGTTAGTATTTGTGAAACGGAACACCATGAAGACTTTTGCTGAGTTGGGCCTGAGTGATGCGCTGGTAAGCACATTGAGCGGGCTTGGCTACGACGAACCAACACCCATTCAGGCTCAAGCTATTCCATTGTTACTTGCCGGTCGCGATGTAATCGCTCAGGCTCAGACCGGCACTGGGAAGACGGCAGCATTTGCGCTGCCAATAATTGAACAGGTGACCGATCAGCCGGTCGTGCAGGCGCTGGTTTTGGCGCCGACGCGCGAGCTGGCTGTACAGGTGGCAGAGGCCATTCATCGTTATGGTCGCCATCGGGCATTGCGAGTTCTGCCAATCTACGGTGGACAACCGATTGAGCGGCAGTTGCGGGGATTGGCCCAGGGTGTGCAGGTTGTGGTTGGCACGCCGGGGCGGGTCCTTGATCACTTGCGGCGTGGGTCGTTGCGGTTTGACCATCTGCGCATGGTCGTGCTGGACGAAGCTGATGAGATGCTTGATATGGGTTTTGCCGAGGAATTAGAGGCGATTTTACAAATGGCACCCACCGAACGCCAGACAGCCCTCTTTTCGGCAACAATACCACCGGCAGTTCAGCATCTGACCCTCCGCTATACCCGTCAGCCGGTGCGGGTAAGTATTGCGGCTGAGCAGTTGACAACACCGCGCATCCGCCAGATTTACTACGAGGTGCTTGCCCGTGACAAGCTCGATGCTCTCTGCCGCGTGCTCGATGTCGAGATGCCTCAGCTTGCGATTGTGTTCTGCCGCACCCGACAGGAAGTTGACGAGATCGGTGAACGGCTTCAGGGGCGCGGTTATGCGGCCGAGTCGCTCCATGGCGACCTGAGTCAGGCGATGCGTGATCGGGTGATGCGCCGCTTCCGTGAGGGACAGCTCGATGTGCTGGTTGCGACTGATGTTGCAGCTCGTGGGCTTGATATTGCTGAGGTCAGCCATGTGATCAACTACGATGTGCCGACTGACCCTGAAAGCTATGTCCATCGGATTGGCCGTACCGGTCGTGCCGGTCGTGATGGGGTAGCCATTACATTTATCACTCCGCGCGAGCGTCGCATGTTGCAGATCATCGAGCGGGTTACACGGACCCGGATCGAGCGCTGTCAGATGCCGACTCTAGCCGATGTGGCAGCGCGCCGACGTTCAGCGCTGTTTCAGCAGTTGCAGACAGCAATGGGGCAAGCAGGTCTGTCGACCTATATGGAACTGGTTGATGAGTTGGCAGCGATGGGCGATATGCGAACTCTGGCTGCTGCGGCGCTGAAGTTGCTTCTGAAAGAAGATGAAACCGAGCAGGTTGATACCATTACTCGGCTCGAGCCGACACCGCCGGAGCGTTCGCAACGATCAGAGCGGTCATCCCGTGCTCAACGGGGGAAACCCGATCCTGAGCGGGCAGAACGAGGGATGGTACGGTTGCAGATCAATCTCGGTCGCAACGATCAGATTCGGCCGGCAGATATTGTAGGTGCAATTGCAAATGAAGCCGGTTTACCGGGCCGTAGTATTGGTATGATTGAGGTGCGTGCTCGCACCAGTATCGTTGAAGTTCCGCGTCGCGCTGCACAACAAGTTCTCCAGGTGCTAAACCGTACTACGCTGCGTGGTCAACGGGTACGCGCCGTACTGCTCACTGAAGCAGCAGTTGCTGCGTGATGTTTCGGTGGGGTGAAGGGCGTCAGGTGTGCTACTGAGAGCCTGATCACAAACCCGGCTTTCTCATTCGGCACGTTCCGTACCCGTGCGACCATGGCGTGAGTGGAGGTTAACCTTCCCACCTTCCTCGCCCCGTGTGGGAGAGGGCCAGGGGGGATGGTGAGGGTTCCAACCATCCCCCCTCCTTGCCCCGTGTGGGAGAGGGCCAGGGGGGATGGTGAGGGGTCTTCCGTGCGTTCACCAGGTACGTGGCGGCGCACCAGTGTACTACTTCCAATGCGTTGACGTGCATAACTGGCGATGGGTATGCTATTCACCATTCTGTGCGCCGCTCTGCACGGTATCGACAGGGGCGAAAAATACCAAACCGCCTCATGGCACTCTTGCCATGGTATAATCAGCGCAAAGATACGTACACCTGTGCGAACAGGAAGGAAAACGACCGCATGAGCGCCGAGCGGCTGGTTAATCCTCATTCAGATAGCGACGACCAACAGATCGAAAAGAGTCTCCGTCCACGGACTCTGAATGAGTTTATCGGGCAGGAGAAGGTCGTTGAGCAACTGCGGATTGCGATTGCCGCTGCTCGTGGACGGAATGAGTCGCTCGATCATACGCTCTTCTACGGTCCACCAGGATTAGGCAAGACGTCGTTGGCAAATGTGGTCGCCAATGAGATGGGGGCCAAAATTAAGATTACCAGTGGACCGGCAATTGAACGGGCCGGTGATCTAGCGGCTATTCTGACCAGTCTTCAGGCGAACGATGTGTTGTTTATTGATGAAGTGCACCGGCTGAATCGGGCTGTGGAAGAGGTGCTTTACCCCGCGATGGAGGATTTTGCGCTTGATCTGGTCGTGGGGAAGGGGCCAGGTGCACGCAGTCTACGTCTCAATTTGCCCCGCTTTACGGTGATCGGAGCTACAACACGACTGGCCCTGCTCACCTCACCATTACGTGATCGCTTTGTCGCTGTGCATCGGCTCGTCTTTTACTCTGATGAGGCGATGGCTGAAATTGTCGCTCGATCGGCTCGCATTTTGGGTGTGCCGATTAGTCCTGAAGGCGCGCATGAAATTGGCCGTCGGGCACGTGGTACACCACGGATTGCGAATCGTATCCTGCGACGTGTGCGCGATTATGCCCAGGTTGTGGCCGATGGCGCGATTACGCTTGAGGTGGCACGGGCGGCGCTGGCCCAACTTGAAATCGATGAGTTGGGTCTTGATGAGAATGACCGACGGTTGTTACGCGCAATTATTGAATTGTTCAACGGTGGTCCAGTTGGTCTAAGTACACTGGCTGCGGCGTTGGCTGAAGAGGTCGATGCTATCGAAGACGTATATGAGCCATTCTTGTTGCAGCTTGGTTTCTTGCAACGCACGCCACGTGGTCGGATTGCGACGCGCCGCGCCTACGAACATCTGGGGCTGCCGTACCCTGAACGTGCTCTACCGCCTGATCTTGAGATTGGGCCGCAGCAAACAACTCTGTTTTGATGATGTCGCCTGTTGATCAACATTCTCTGCTTTCAATTGCAATTATTGCCCGTGACGAAGAGCGCTATATTGCCGGCTGCCTGCGTAGTGTTGCCGGTCTCAGTAGCGATATAGTGGTCATCGTCGACGACCAGTCTCGTGATGCGACGGCAACTATTGCGCAGGCTCATGGGGCGCGGGTCTTGATTGAGCAGTGGCGTGGCTTTAGTGCCCAACGCAATTTGGCGCTGCAACACTGTGGTGGCGAGTGGGTGCTCTTCATCGATGCTGACGAGCGGTTAACCCCCGCATTGTTTGTTGAAATCGCAACGCTGATGCATGTCGGTCCTCCAGCAAATATTGCCGGTTACCGCATGCCACGTTACAACCTCTTTTTTGGCCAACGATTGCGCGGTGGTGGCTGGTACCCAGATTTTCAACTGCGTTTGCTCCGCCGCAGCGCCGCTACTTACGATGAGCACGTTGCTGTTCATGAAGTGGCCAATCTGCAAGGTGAAGTTGCTCTGCTGGGCGGTCATTTGCTCCATCTCAATATCGAGCGTCTTGATGAGCTATGGCAAAAGCAGGCCCGGTATGCGTTTGCAGAAGCGGTTATGTTGTATCGGGCTGGACGGAGAATGCGATTACGGAACCTGATCGGTGCACCTGCGCGTGAATTTTGGCGGCGCTACGTTCAGCTTGGTGGCTGGCGTGATGGCGGATTGGGTCTGTTTCTCTGTACGACGCTGGCCTGGCATGAAGTGGTAAAATTCGCCATGCTGTATAGCCTACAGCAGCGAGAACGCATGTAGTTCACATGCGTCCCCTGGCTTACCTGACAAAAGGAGTGAGCCGATCATGCACCCATCTCTACAGGTGCGATTGGCCTGACCTGGCGTGGCGAACAGCCATTGCGTCTGGCGCACTATGGTATCATTGGATACGGGTATCTGATTTGATCACAGCAAAGCGTATGAATCCACTGGCGAATGCCCTTGCTCAACGTCGGTTGCTGATTCTTGATGGTGCGCTGGCGACAGAGCTAGAGCGGCGTGGTTGCGATCTCAATGATCCCCTCTGGTCGGCAAAGGTGTTGATCGAAAACCCAGCGTTGATTCAGACTGTTCATGCCGACTATGTTGCCGCAGGCGCCGATGTCGTCATTACTGCCAGCTATCAGGCAACCATCCCTGGTTTTGTGGCACGTGGGCTTTCGATTGATCAGGCCGTCGTGCTGTTGCAGCGTTCAGTAGAGCTAGCACGTGCTGCACGTGATCAGTTTTGGGCTGATCCGGCAAATCGGATCAATCGGATCCGGCCACTCGTCGCCGCTTCGATTGGCCCTTATGGTGCATTTTTGCACGATGGTTCAGAGTATCGTGGTAACTACGGCCTATCTATCCGTGAATTGATAGACTTTCATCGCCCACGCATGGCGGCGCTAGCTGCGGCTCAGCCCGATCTCTTCGCCTGTGAAACGATACCGTGCCTTGACGAAGCACGGGCATTGGTTGCGCTGTTAGCCGAATTTCCCCAATATACCGCATGGATCAGCTTTAGCGCACGTGATGGCCAGCACAACGCGCAAGGTGAATCGATTGCCGAATGCGTTGCGGAAATTGCTACGCATCCGCAAGTTATAGCGGTTGGTATTAATTGTACAGCGCCCCGATTTCTACCCGATTTGATACAGACAATTCGCGGAGTTACGTCGAAACCGATTGTCGTCTATCCCAATTCAGGCGAGACTTATGATCCAGTGGCACAATGCTGGATCGGGTCAACCGAGATTGCTGACTTCGCAGCACAGGCCCGCCAGTGGTATGCAGCCGGTGCACGAATCATTGGCGGTTGCTGTCGAACCACACCCGAACACATTCGTGCTCTGGCTATCTGGGCTGCCCGTGAGGTTCACTGTGGTTGAATCCTGGCCCTTTCATCCATTCGCTATACCCTCATCACCGGTCTTACGAATCGGGGCTTATCCATTACACGGGGCGCCGGTCTTTCACGTTGATCCTAACCACTACCACGCAGAGTTGGCGTTGAAGCGGGCGCTACTGGCTGCCGATCATTCGTATTACGTACAGGCGTACCCGGAAAGTTTGCCCGCCCAATGGGAATTACTGGTATGGGGCGTTGAGGAGCTAGCCCGTTCCTATCCGCAATGGTTTTACGTAGAGCAACGTGATACCGAACTACATTGGGAAAATCGCCTGCGCGGTGAAACGGCCATCATTCGCGTTGGTGAAGAACTCGGTCTCTGGCCGATTGATTGGTTGGGGCGGCAGGTACAAGAGGATCTTTTGTTGATCGCAGTGGATGAAGCTGCCGGTCATCCGCTGATTGCCGGTCAGCTTTGTTTTCCTAATCGCTGGTGTCTTGCCGATAAGATGGGCTTACCGATGGCAATGATTCACGGACCGGTACCCGGTTTTAATGCGCACCTGGCAGCGTCAACCAATCAACTGATAGCTCGTTTGCAACCACAACGTCCGGTTTGGCGGCGCAACTGGTCGCTGGTCGTCCTACCGGATCTCGATCTTTCACCGCGTCTTGGCGCCCTGGATCGGCAAAAGGCGGCAATTACGGCTGAAAATGCTGGTGAGAAGGTTTTTTATCGGGTCGAACGACAGACGCTGGTCCGTATGGTGCGTCACCCAGTTGTTCTCTTTACCGTGCGCACGTATGTCGCTGCGTTAGCCGAATTAACTACCGATCCACAGTGGGCGGCAGCACTAGCGCGTATGCTGCGGCAGCTCGATCCGTTAATGCTGGATTACAAAGGGGTGACACCTTATCTGCATCCGTTACTAGCGTATTTGGATCGACAGGCGATGAGTGGGCTTCAGTGAAGCGACAGCCAATCATCGGCATTTGGGACATCGGCAGTCTGAGTTAGACATCACTAGCCTGACCGGTTCGCTCATAAAGATGTGCTATCATAGCTCGGAGGCGATGCAGACGGAGGTGTGTCCCATGAGTGATAAACAGGAACGGCAGGCCGGTGCTACCGATCCACAATCGGGAAGAGGTGCAGTTCGTCAGCGTGAAACACCGCGTACTGAACGTCTGGATGCGACATCAGCTTCTCCGGCGTGGCGACCATCACGGCCCAATCGGGGTATGATTAACCGGAATAATGTGTGGCACGTCGTTCCCCGTTGGCTACAGCAACGGGGCTGGCCGTATGTCATTGCTGCATTTGTGCTCCTGGTATTGATTGTTTTCCTCTTTCTGGGGTACCTGCGCGATGATCGGCGTGAAGTGCCTCTGAGTACACCGACAACCACCTCCCTCGAGCCTGGTATCATTACTCCAACCCAGTCAACAGATGAAACGAACACTTCCGCTCTATCACCGTCACCAACACCGGCACCGCGTTTCTTTGTGGTCGTTAATACCGGTGGTCAAGGATTGTTCCTGCGCCCAGAACCAAATCGGAATAATCAACCGATTACTACTTTACCCGATGGAACCCGACTTGAGCAAATCGGTGAAGATGTTCCCGGCCCTGATTTTGTCTGGCGTCCAGTACGTACTCCTGATGGTCTGGAAGGGTACGTTGCGGTCGATTTTCTTGCGCCGAGTCAATAATTCTACCATTTGTCTCCTGAAGAAAACTTCTGAAGAGTCGGGCTACCGGCCCGCCTATCTCACTCGCTGCCCTACAGCCGAACTGCTATCATCCGGTTATTGTGCTTCGTCTTCGCCTGCTACCTGCCGTTCGGCAGCCTTTGCCAGATCGGGTGCAGCGATTGAGAGAAAGAGATCAACCAGGTTTGGATCAAAATGCTTCCCTTTTTGCTCGCAAATGTACTGATAGGCCTGCTCGCGACTCCACGCCTTGCGGTAAGGACGATCATTGATTAGCGCATCCCATACATCGACCAGGGCGAAGATACGGGCAGCCAGCGGGATTTGCTCTCCACGTAATCCACGCGGATAACCGGTTCCATCCCATTTCTCATGATGACAGTAGGGAATGTCGATGGCCGGCCGCAGGTAGGCAATCGGTGAGAGCAGTTCATAGGCGTAGGTGGTATGGCAACGCATAATTTCCCATTCCTCTTCGGTCAATGGGCCTGGTTTGTGTAAAATGGAGTCGGGCACCCCAATCTTGCCAATGTCGTGCAGCATAGCGCCGCGCCACATATTGTTCTGTTCTTCTGGCGGAATATTGAGGGCTTGGGCAACAGCCAGAGTGAGTTGGGCGACACGTTGTGAATGTCCTTCAGTCTCTTTATCGCGCAGATCGAGTGCACGTGACCATCCGAATCAACGTCTGATCATACGCCTCAGCAACAGCCTGCGCTGCCTGTCGGGCCTGTTCGGTAAGTAAGCGTTCCTGCGCGGCAGCTCGCTCGCGTTCTTCAATAAGGCGTCGATAGCGATTAATACGCTGCATTGTGCGGACACGTAGGCGTAGCTCGCTTAATTCAACCGGTTTTGAGAGAAATTCATCGGCGCCTGCTTTGACTCCTTCCAGCCGCGATAATCGATCATCAAGTGCCGTGATCATAATGATAGGTACTTCAGCCGTCAGTGGATCATCACGCAACATTCGACAGACGCTGAACCCATCGAGATCGGGCATCATTACATCGAGGAGGATCAGATCGGGCAATTCTGCGCGTGCAGCAGCGATCCCGCTCAGACCTGATTCTGCGGTGTGCACTACACAACGTTCGCGTTTGAGTAGATCGCTTAGAATGTCGCGCACGTTCGGGTCATCATCGATGACCAACACATGATACGGTTGACCTTGCATAGTCAATGACGCTTTCCGGCTTAACGGTTGTCGGTGCTATGGTGTTTATTCTAGCACGGATACGCTACATAGTTCGGTACAAGAGTTCATATCGGCTCTGTGGCGTGGCGGAATAGCAAGGGTCCCCTGTTCTAACCTGCGCTTGTTATCCTTGCTCCGCGTGTCCTTTGCTATATTAAAGTGTGACCATTACCACAAAAGAACTCCTGCTCCTCAGATGGGGTCATCCTTTTCCTTGCGCTTTGAGGTGTGCTGATGAAATCTTGAGTACCGGATCGGTACGTGCTAGCGGTATATGCCCTGCCCCCAATCGGTGCGCTGACAGGCAGCATTCGCGAGAATCGCCATGACCCTGGCCGTTGGGCAATCGGTCAGGGCAAGGCACGGCAAGAGTGGCAGCAGGCAATCGTCAGCTTGTCAGGTCGGCTGGATGTTTCGGACAATTGCTAGACAGCGACGACCTTTTCGCGTACCAGTTGTTCACTAAACTCCCACAGTCGTCTGGCGAGGGCCGCATCCTGAGCAGCGGCTGATGGTTGGGCTGGTTTTTTACGCACAAAGTAGACCCCGCTGACACCTTCAACTTCTGGTGATGATGCCAAGTAGATCGATGTTGAAGCCCCCTGTTCTGGTGAGAGCATGAAAGGTCGGGCAAGTCGGAAGAAAAATGCAAACAGACCACGTGCATCAGCGGCAAAGTTGGTCGCAACTGCACCCGGATGGAGACTATTTGCAGTCACTCCGCTCCCTTGCAACCGCCGTGCCAGTTCGTTGGTGAAGAGGATGTTGCACAACTTCGAGTCGCTGTAGGCCTGGGAGATGTTTGGTCGTTGGGGAGAGGCGATCTGCGGGATCATAATCTTGCCGGCTACGTGGGCAAATGAAGAGACGTTGACAATGCGCGCTGGTGCGCTGGCAACAATGCGGTCGAGTAATAGGTTGGTGAGCAAGAACGGCGCCAGATGATTGACAGCGAAGGTCAGTTCATAGCCGTCGGCGCTGGCGAGCGGTTCTGAAACGAAGATGCCAGCATTGTTGACCAGGACATCAATGCGAGGACAACGTTCAAGCAACTCACTGGCTGCCCGACGCACGGAGTTCAGTGAGGCGAAATCAGCCAGTACCAGTTCCGGCGGCGCTCCGGTAGCTTCCTGCGCGATACGTTGACGGGCCGCTTCACCCTTGCTCTGTGAGCGGCAGACCATCATCACTCGTGCTCCCATTTTGGCCAGCTCGCGTGCCGTGACATACCCGATTCCAGAATTGGCGCCGGTCACGATGACGGTTTTTCCTTGCATGATCTGTTCCATAATTGATAGCGGCAGCGACTGTCGCCTTCAAACGACAGCGAAAGCCACGTACTCCTTTCTGCTGCGATGAAATGCCTGAAAAAAATTGGACGATGTATTTGTTCGCTAAGCTCCCGTGCGCTAACTCCTTACTCACAAGAAAGCCCCGGTGTTTAAGCCGGGACTGTTGCATGTCAGGTGCATTCCTTTTGTACTATACCACAGGAATGACCGTCACTTCGTGCGGATTTGAGTATCTTACTTGCTAGTTCGACGTTCGTTCAACGTCCTTTAAGCGCTCAATGGTTGCCCGTTCTTCTGGTGGACATTCTGTAGCGAACCAGGCATCGAGGATTTCACGGGCGATCTCCGGCGTGGTTGTCCGCAGGCTAAGGGCTAGCACGTTTGCGTCGTTCCACTTGCGGGCACCGGCCGCAGTTTGGGCGTCGTGGCATAGCGCAGCACGCACCCCAGGTACTTTGTTGGCAGCGATACTGACACCGGTACCAGTATAGCAACAAACAATACCCTGGTCGGCCTGTCCAGTAGCAACGGCTTCGCCAACGGCTCGTCCTACGTCGGGCCATGGATCGGTGTTACCGGCAAGCGGCCCAAACAGGATAAGTTCATGACCACGCTGTTTCAGTTCGGCGATTAAGGCGTCGGTAACGTAGTTCCGTTCATCGCTCCCTACGGCAATCCGCATAGAACCTCCTTGCGTGCCAACCATCATCGATCAAGCTACACCTGTCATGTTTCGGTACTGGTCGATCCGGCTGCGCAAACGAGTTGTCAGGTATGGACTTGCCGCGCTAAGAGTGGTAAGGATCAACTCAGCTTCAGTGCAGTAAGCACTAATCCGCTCTGGCGACCAGTGGGCAGGAGGTGGAGTTGACAGGTTGCTGATCCGATCGGCGAGTTTCACCAACCAAACCTCACGGGGTTGCTGTTGAATACGACGCAGACTATCGATCATTCGTTCATCCGATGGGAGTGACGGATCTTTGGTAAGAGCACGAACACCACCAACAATCGCTGGCCCAAAATGAGCTTCCAGCGTTGCCTCATCGATGTTCGTATCTTCAAGCACATCGTGGAGCAGGGCACAGCAAAGGGCTAATGTTGGATCGTACCCTGGTTCGACCATCAATGTGGTTGCAACTTCGAGTGCGACATCGCTCAGATGCACGAGATAAGGCAGCGTACTACCAGGTCGAAGCTGACCATTGTGGGCCTGCGCAGCAAAGAGAAGAGCTTTGTTGACAAGGTCGGATGTCTGCATACCGCTTATGGAGTCGATGGTATTTATCGCTTATCCAGCCGGTTGTGGCTCACGTTCTTTGGTAATATCGCGCAGCGTACTCAGGTCACGAATTCGTTCAGTAAACAAAATGCCGTGTAAGTGATCGACTTCATGTTGGATCGCCCACCCCAACAAATCATCGGCCCGGCGCAACCGATGGTGTTTGCCATTCAAATCCTGAAATTCGACGGTCACCCATGTCTGGCGCGGTACCAATCCGTACCAACCGGGCAGGCTGAGACACCCTTCATCGCGCATCACCTCTTCATCGCTCAGCTTGACGATCCGCGGGTTGATAAGAACGTATGGTTTTGCAGGGGTTATCTCAACAACACTGCCGTCTGGATGTTCCTCATACTCGGCAGGAAGCTCGATAATACAAAGCTGGATGGGAATGCCAATTTGCGGTGCAGCCAGTCCTACGCCATGTGCAGCACGCATTGTCTCGAACATGTCAGCTACCAGTTGCTTGAGATTACGGTCAGGGAGCTTGACCGGACGGCACTGCATTTTCAGGATTTTGCGATCCTCGGCATCATCAATCCGTAAAATTCTTCGAATAGCCATAAACTCGTGTTTCCTTGCCCTTCAGGTGCGTATCAGTTGCTCTTTCTATTGTACGACAGCGGATGGTTTGGGGCAAGGGAGCGCCCATAAAAGAGGAGTGGGGAAAGAGAAAAGAGAGCAGAAGAGTGGGCAGTAGTGGCGAGTTCATCATCCTGCTCCCGCGAGCGGAGTGATGCGCCGACCAATGGATTTCAACCGCACACTGCACCCACTCCCACCGTGCTTCTCCCATGCTCCAGGCAACCTTGTGCGCCTACCGATGATCCTGCTCGAAAATCGATCACATGTTCATCTTGTCGGGAAAGGTGCTGAATGCAGGTTCAGCTTCACTGCGTGCCCGCTCATCAAAACGCCGATTGCGCAGCAAGATTTCAGCCTACGCAAGCCCCAGCTACGGCAATCTGACCGAATGCCAAGCCACCATCGTTAGGTGGCGCCAGCCGTGGGATGAGCACTGTAAAACCATCGCTGCCTAACAACTCCGTGAGCAGTTCGAGCAGGAACGCATTCTGAAACACCCCACCGCTGAGGGCAACGGTGGTCAGGCCGTACTCATCACGTGCCCGCCGACAGGCCAGCCACAAGCCGTGAGCAATCCCCTGATGCACTCGCCCGGCAATAGCCGCTGGCGGAACACGCTGCCGTAGATCGTCAACCAGCGCCGATAGCATTGCCAATCCATCGAGAGTAAACGGAGTATCGGTGGTTGCTGACTCCTCGATTGGCATTGGATATGGAGGTTGTGACCAATCGGCGATCTGTTCGAGCAATATCGCTAACTCGCCTTCGTAACGAGCAATCTGACCAAGTCCTACTAATACTGCTGCTGCATCGAACAAGCGTCCCAGACTCGATGTTCGTGGACTGTTTACGCCACGTTCGATCATACGGGCCAATACTGTCCAGGCGGTTTGATCCAGTTGGCGCGTGAACGGTATGTCCATCTGCCAGAAATGAGAGCCGTATATTTGGGAAAGCGCTGCTGCTGCAACCCGCCACGGCTGACGTACCGCCTGTTCACCGCCCGGTAGGATCAAATGCCGCACATGACCAACTCGCCGATACGTAGCGCAGGTCGCGATCAGTACCTCGCCACCCCACACTGTACCATCGGGTCCGTAGCCACTGCCATCGGCTGCCAGCCCAATAACCGGTCCATCCAATCCGTATTCTGCCAGAACAGCAGCGATATGTGCGTGATGGTGCTGGACGCCAATCTTGCGCTCTATCGGCATTGCTAATGCTGCCTGGGTAGCCAGATAGCCCGGATGCAGATCGTAAGCAACAACCTCTGGAGTTATGCCGAATAATCGTTGAAAATGGACGATCCCTTCGTGGAATGAGCGTAATGTAGGGAGATTCTCCAGATCACCAATATGGTGACTGAGGAAGACTTCACGACCACGTCCAAGCGCGAACGTGTTCTTGAGATGCCCCCCGCAAGCAAGGATCGGGCAGGGCAAGGCTGTAGCCAGCGTAATCGGTGCCGGTGCGTAGCCTCGTGAGCGACGAATAATGAGCGGCCCACCTGCGGCTATCCGCACCACGCTGTCATCACAGCGGATGTGGATGGGACGATTGTGACTCAGAAAGGAATCGGCAATCGGTGCCAGTCGGGTGAACGCATCATCGTCCTCGTAAGCGATTGGTTCATCGCTCAGATTACCACTGGTTAACACAATTGCTGCAACCCGCCCTGGCGCAATAATCCCAGCGTATTCGTTAAGTAAGAGATAATGCAGTGGCGTATAGGGCAACATCACACCCAGCGTCTGCATCCCCGGCGCAACTGATGGTGCAACTGGTGCAGTTGGTCGGCGGGGAAGAAGCACAATCGGGCGCGCCGGGCTGGTAAGTAAGGTGTGGGCTATCGGATCGATCTGGCAGAGCTGCTCTGCCACCGTTTCATCACGGACCATCAGAGCCAGCGGGCGCGCCTCACGTTGCTTCCGTTGTCGTAACCGACTCACCGCCGCTTCATCGTCGGCAGCGCAGGCCAGATGGTATCCGCCCAAACCTTTGATTGCCACGATCTGCCCGTGTGCAATTGCCTCTGCCGCAGCAGCGATTGGATCGTCGGTATCACCTGCTGACCACTTAAGGCGAGGGCCGCAAGCCGGGCAAGCGGTTGGTTGGGCATGGAAGCGCCGGTCGCGTGGATCGTTGTATTCCGCCTGGCACTGTTGACAGAGCGGAAAATCGCGCATCGTGGTATTGATGCGGTCGTAAGGCACATCAAGAACGATTGTGAAGCGCGGGCCGCAATTGGTGCAGTTGGTGAAGGCATAACGGTAACGACGGTCATGCGGATCGGTGATCTCACGCAGACAATCGGCACAGGTGGCTGTGTCCGGTGCAATGAGCGTGCGACGCTGAGGTTGGGCCTGACTAGCTGTAATCACGAACTCCTTGTCGCCAACCAGTGCCAGCGGTTCGACTCGCAATTGCTCTATCCGAGCCAAAGGCGGCGCTTCGGTACGTAACGCCTGTACGAATGACTGTAGCGCCTGCTCTTCGCCTTCTACTTCTATCGTGACCCCGTTACTATCGTTACGCACAAAACCGGTTAACCGCCAGCGTTCGGCCAACCCAAACACGAATGGCCGAAAGCCAACTCCTTGAACAATTCCGTGGACACTTACCCGCCAGCGTCGTTGCTGTGGAGGTGCAGTTTCGCCTTTCATTGCGTTACCTATCAATTGCATGTTACCAGTGTGCAGTTCACTGTACCATACAATCACTTCTCATGCTGAGCTACCATACAACACGATGGTGGATAGGTGGGGAAAAGCTATCCGTCATGAGCATGATGCTGTTGCTATCGTTAACCAGGAATCACAACTAAACGTTGCGAAAATGCAACTTGACGTTGTTAGTTAACGTTCATTATACTTTGTTCAAGCATGCACATAATTTCTATCAAGACTTCATATTGCCATGAAGCAACAACCGTGTATCCGCTATCGTAACTCAGGCGAGGAGCGCAATGACTAGTAACGGCGCTACAACCACTAGTCGCACTGATCGTTTGCTGAACGCCAGTGCGTTACTCGAACGACTCAACGAACCGCAGACGGCTGCTGCCCTCCATCTCCTGCTCGACAAAGCTGAACTTCTGGCTTTCTCGGTGAGCGCAGTTGATAGCCTGTTACAACGTGGTGAAACTATCGCTGACAATGTGGCCGCCAGTGTTCACGAGTTGCGCGCTGCCTTGCCTGAAGATAGTGGTTACCTGACGACGCAGCTTATCCGATTGTCGCGCACACTTCCCCAACTTACCGATACCGTCGAGCAGTTGGCTGCACTGACATCACAACCTGCGTTTCAACGTCTGCTAACGACTCTGACCAAACCTGAAGTTCTGGCCGCCCTCGAGCGCCTGCTGGCTCACAGCGAGTTACTCTCCTTCCTGGTGAGTGCCCTCGATCACCTGCTAGCCCGTGGCGATGAGCTGACCGAAAATATCCGCAGTTCGATTGAAGAGATGCGAACCGTTATGGTAGCGCAATCGGTGACACCGGCACAACTTATCGATGCAATGGTTACCTTCTTGCCCTATTTCCCCCGCTTAGTCGCTGTGGCGCCGAACTTTATTGAGGTGATTGAGCGCATCGAACCATTTATCGCCTCGGAAGAATTCGATGCCCTCCTGGATTCGGGCGTGTTCGATCCAGAAACAGTGCGCCTGGTGGGCGAAGCAGGCGATGCCTTCGTTGCCAGTCGCAAAGAGTTACGGCAGTCGCCGAAAGCGGTAGGTGTGTTTGGATTGCTCAAGGCGCTCCGTGACCCCGATGTCCAACGCGCTGCTGCGCTGATTGTCGAATTCGGTCGTCGTTTTGGTCGTTCGCTGAAGTAGATTCATGCACGAATTATCGATTGCATACAATATCGTCAACATTGCTACCAGAGCAGCCCAGGAAGCCGGTGCTGAACAGATCAGTGCTGTTCATATACGCATCGGTGCGCTGGCTGGGGTAGTTGCCGATGCCTTGCGCTTCAGTTTCGCTATTGCCGCCGAGGGTACCCCACTGGCGAACGCCGAACTGATAATCGAAGAGGTACCAGTCGTAGTTTTTTGTCCTAACTGTCGTACTGAAGTGACATTACCCAATCCGCGACTGTTTCGCTGTCCATCCTGTCATCGTCCTTGTGGGCAGATCGTTCATGGCCGTGAATTGGAACTGGTTGCTCTGGAGACGCTATGAGTTACGAAACAAAACGCTTAATCGAGATACGTCAGGGTGTGTTGAGCAAGAATGATCAGCTCGCTGCCGAGTTACGATCTCGCTTCCACGCTGCGGGTGTGACGGTGATCAATCTGCTTTCTAGTCCTGGCGCAGGTAAGACCAGTCTGCTTGAGGCGACGATGCGGGTGATGCTCGCCGAGTGTCGTGTTGCCGCCCTGGTCGGTGATCTCGCGACTGACAACGATGCCCGACGTTTGGCGCGCAGTGGTGGTCTGGTGCGTCAGATTCAGACTGGTGATATGTGCCATCTCGAAGCCGACATCGTGGCCCGTCATTTGGCCGACTGGGATCTCAGCCAGATCGATCTGTTGTTTATCGAGAATGTCGGTAATCTTGTCTGTCCTGCCGGTTACGACCTCGGTGAGGCGGCACGGGTGGTGTTGTTGTCAACTACCGAGGGTGAAGATAAACCCTTGAAATACCCGGCGACGTTTGCGACTGCTGATGCTGTGTTGTTGACCAAGATGGACCTGGCCGGGCCGGTTGGATTTGATCGCGCAATGGCAGAGGAGAATATTCGGGCAGTGAACCCACTGGCGCCGATTATTGCGACCTCGGCCCGCAGTGAAACCGGTTTACAGGAGTGGATGGCGTGGCTACGCGAACAGATGCAAGCGCGAGCCAAGGGTTCCAAGACGATTGCATAGCGTAACCGGATAGATAGGCGGCTTGTTGTTTTGATGAGGATGAAGGAGACGCATTTATGGCAACATTGCTCTGGCTACAGGGTGGTGCCTGCAGCGGGAACACGATGTCTTTTCTCAATGCCGAGGAACCCAGTGCATGCGATCTGGTGACCGATTTTGGGATTGAGATTTTGTGGCATCCGTCGCTCGGTATGGAGTTGGGCGAGAACGCTAAGCGCATTTTTTACGATTGTGCCAGCGGCGCCCGTCCACTTGACATTTTCGTGTTTGAGGGTACCGTGATCCAGGCGCCAAACGGTACCGGACGCTACAATATGTTTGCCGACCGACCAATGCAAGAGTGGGTTCGCGAACTGGCGGCGCAGGCCAGTATTGTGGTTGCTATCGGTGATTGTGCGTGTTGGGGAGGTATTCCGGCTATGGCTCCCAACCCCAGCCAGTCAACCGGCCTGCAATTCCACAAGCGCGAGTTAGGCGGTTTCCTCGGCCCCAACTGGCGTTCTAAGGCCGGTTTGCCGGTGATTAACATCCCCGGTTGCCCGGCACATCCCGATTGGGTGACGCAGATTCTGGTTGCTGTCGCCAGTGGTCGGGCGGCCGATATTGCGCTCGATGAGTTGCAGCGACCACAGACCTTCTTTACCAGCTTCACCCAGACCGGCTGCACTCGCGTTCAGTTTTTTGAGTACAAGCAATCAACGCTCGAATTCGGTCAGGGTACTCGCACCGGCTGTCTCTTCTACGAATTTGGCTGTCGCGGCCCCATGACTCGTTCACCCTGTAATCGCATTCTCTGGAACCGCCAGTCGTCGAAGACTCGTGCCGGTATGCCGTGCACCGGCTGCACCGAACCCGAGTTTCCGTTCTTCGATCTGGCGCCTGGTACTGTGTTCAAGACGCAGAAGATTAGTGGGGCTATTCCGAAAGAAGTTCCAACCGGTACTGATCCGATCAGTTATATGGCACTGGCCGCAGCAGCCCGTGTAGCGGCACCCAAATGGGCTAAGGAAGATATGTTCGTCGTTTAGCAATGGGAGAAGCTGGCAATGGTTAATATTATCGAAAATCCGGCAACACTTACCGGTCGCGATCTGCGGATTAGCCCCCTTGGTCGCGTTGAGGGCGATCTCGACTTGCGGGTTACCATTCGCGATGGTGTTGTAACGAGTGCGTGGACCGAGGCCTCGATGTTTCGCGGCTTTGAGATTATTCTGAAGGGAAAAGACCCGCAAGCCGGTTTGATCGTGACGCCACGCATTTGTGGTATCTGCGGTGGGAGTCATTTAACCAAAGCGGCTTACGCTCTCGATACCGCCTGGCAAACCGAACTACCGCCAAATGCGACTCTCATTCGCAATATTGCACAGGCTTGTGAAACGTTGCAGAGTATTCCACGCTGGTTCTACGCCCTTTTTGCGATTGATTTGACGAACAAGAAATACGCCCATCTCCCCGAATACGATGAGGCGGTACGCCGTTTTGCTCCTTTCGTCGGCGTCAGCTACGAGCACGGGGTAACACTCTCGAATAAGCCGGTTGAGATTTACGCCATTTTTGGTGGGCAGTGGCCTCACTCGAGTTTTATGATCCCCGGTGGGGTGATGTGTGCACCGACGTTGGCCGATGTTACGCGCGCTATCGCGATTCTTGAGTATTGGAAAGATGAATGGCTCGAGAAGAAGTGGCTTGGCTGTTCGGTCGATCGCTGGCTGCAAAACAAGAGTTGGGCCGACGTGATGGAATGGATGCACGAAAACGAACGCCATTACAACTCAGACTGTGGCTTCTTCCTGCGCTTCGCGTTGGCCGCCGGTCTTGATAAGTATGGCGCTGGCTGGAATAACTATATTGCTACCGGTACCTATTTCCATCCTGAACGGTACGCTCGTCCAACTATCGATGGACGTAATGCAGCGCTTATTGTCCGCTCGGGAGTCTATGTCAATGGTCAGTTCTACGATTTCGATCAGGCGAATGTACGCGAAGATGTGACCCATTCCTTCTACGAGGGTAGTCACGCGCTGCATCCGTTTGAAGGTCGGACGGAACCTATCGATCCGGCGGTAGGGCACCGTCAGGGTAAATATTCGTGGGCTAAGGCACCACGCTACTTGATCCCCGGCGTTGGTAGCCATCCGGTCGAGGCCGGTCCGCTAGCCCGTCAGGTGATCGCCGGTCGTCCGGGAGCTGCCGACTGGCAAGATTACGATCCGCTGTTCCTTGATGCAGTAACGACCGTTGGCCCAAGTGTGTTGGTGCGGGTAATGGCTCGCATGCACGAAGCACCCAAATACTACAAGCTGGTTCGCAAGTGGCTCGATCAGATCAATCTGCACGAGAAGTTTTATATCAAACCGAAAGAGCTTCCCGAAGGACGTGGTTTCGGTTCAACCGAGGCTGCCCGTGGGAGCCTCTCGGACTGGATCGTGCTCAAAGACGGCAAGATTGAAAATTATCAGGTAGTGACGCCAACGGCCTGGAATATCGGGCCACGTGATGGCCGTGAAGTCAATGGGCCGATGGAGCAGGCGTTTATCGGCGCACCGATTGCCGATCCGAACGATCCGGTTGAACTCGGTCATGTAGCACGGAGCTACGACTCCTGTCTGGTCTGTACTGTTCACGCCTACGACGAAAAGACCGGCAAGGAGTTAGCTCAGTTCCGTATTGGAGAAGGCGCGTAGCGGGGGCAAGCGCGCAAGGTCGTCTGCACCGGTGTACGATGTGATCATCGGTGCAGACGGAATGTATCTTGCTTGCCCTGAGCTGGAAATAGACGGTGTATGTCTGAACAGTTGCTCATTGTCGGTTGTGGGAACCTGCTACGCGGCGACGATGCCGTGGGACCGGTGTTGGTGCGGCGATTGCTTGAACTGGGATTACCACCCGGTGTTGGCGTCGCCGATGCCGGCACCAGCGGGATGGATGTTGCCTTTCGGATGCGAGGGGTCGAGATGGTGATTCTGGTTGATGCCGCTCGCACTGGTGCCGAAGCCGGGACGATTTACTCTGTACCTGGTTCGATTGTTGAGCAGTTGCCACCGCTCACAGGGATTAACCTGCATGCGTTTCGTTGGGATCACGCACTGGCGTTTGGGCGCTGGCTGCTCAAAGATGAATACCCACGTTCAATCCAGGTGTATCTGATTGAAGGGGTCAATTTCACAATTGGCGCCCCGCTTAGCCCCCCGGTCGCGGCTCGTATGGAGGACTTGGCCCACCATCTTCACCATAACCCATGGCAACCATATCCGGGCTATGCCAGAGTGGTTGATAACAGTAGTGATCATCATGGAAACGTGGCTGCTTGAGCTGACAGCACAGGGCTATCTTCATCTACCGGCGACGCTGGCCCAACGTTATTTTCCGACCGATCTCCTGGTCGTGTTGCCGCGTGGAGATGAGGTTTGGCTGGTTCCACTCTGTGGTCCAGCAGCCGGAGGCTTACTGCTCAAGCAACGTAATGCACGTGGTGATCGGAGTGTCTTAATTTGGGAAGCATTACCGCCCGATGTAATGCCCGGTTGGCGGCGGGCAGTGTGGGATGCAACCAATGGCGTTCTGCGCATGACGTTACAGCCAGTTGCCGAGGAAATGGCATGAGCTATCTGACAATTCGTCCGCAACCGTTAGGAATTTTTGCTCTACCGGCCGGTTATCTTGTATTGCCGCCAACTGACGAACCCTGCGCTGCAACTGCGCTAGCTGCTTTGTTGCGCGGGGCAACCCCAACCGAGTGGCCAACTGCATGGCAGTTTTACGCTCATGCCCTGGCGGGTAATCTTTCGGTGGCTCTGGCCGCCTTGCCACCTTTTCCGCAACCGATTGCGGCATACAATCGGTATGTCTTGACCGGCTCAGCCGATGCTGATCTGCTGCTGTACGTGCTGCTCGATGAGGAGTTGGCCTGTTTGTACGAGATTGCTGCCTTCACAATGGGCCATCGTCATGAGTTGCCGTCGCTTGCTGCGGCAACCGGTGAAATTCGGGCACTTGGCTTGATCACATACGCCGCTGCTGCTATCGAACGCGATGATCTGTCGGCTGCGGATCACTACTTTGCGGAAGCCATCACTGCGGCTCTGCCTGTTTCACCGCCGCTGGCTGGTCAGATATATATTAACCGGGCCGAGCTGGCTATCCAAACCGGTGGCGAATTGACGGCGATCACGGCGTGGTTGCAAAAAGCACTTGATCTCATTCCCGCCGATGGTCTTGTTGAAGTACGTGCCCGTGCCGCGATGCAATTGGGCCAGATTTTACAAGAGCGTGCCAATGGTCAACGCAGTTTGCTCCAGGCCGTCGTGCGCTGCTATCAAGAGGCGTTGCGTTTCTTCCAGCGAGAGACCCACCCGCTGGAATTTGCGTTTCTACAGAACAACCTGGCTCTGGCATACCTGGCAATGCCGATGACCGAGGCCGGTGATCGTCTACGCGGTGCGATTGCCGTACAGGCATTGCGGGCAGCGCTGAGTGTGTACGATCCACACCAGCATCCGCAGGAATGGATGAGTGTGCGCATGAATCTGGCGAATGCCCTGCAATATGTGCATTCAGCGCACCCTGCCGATCATCTTCTGGAAGCGGTTTCCATCTACGAAGACCTGTTATCACGACGTGACCCGGTAGCCGATCCGGCGGGCTATGCCCGGTTGCTGGCAAACCTGGGGAATGCACTCGCTCACCTTGGTATCTTCGCCGAAGCCCGCGCACGTCTGATGCAGGCTGCCACTCTTTTTGCGCAGATTGGTGATGAGGGAGCCGTGGCAACGATTCACGAACTGCTGGCAAACATCGATCACCATGAAGCAGTGGTGAACAACGCGAGAGATTGAGTTCACGGCTTGGATTGCGTGCGGCACATTCGCGAGTGAATTAGCGTAGGTTATCGAATGCTATGAACATATCTTCCCTGAGTGGTAGCAGAGACAGAGAAACCGTTTGCCAGACCTATGGAACTATACCAACGTCAACAATTTGATCTGCTTATAATGATGGCCGTTGATCGCTTTGTTGAGCGCATCGTCCAACGTTGTGCTGGCGCCGAGACTGCTCTGGCCCGCCTGCGTAGCGATCCGCAAGGTGAAGGGGTCTGGCTTGATCAATTTGTCGCCGCAATGTTTCAGGATTTTCTGCTCGATAATCATGCCGGTGCCTGTTTTGTTTTGCAAGCGGTTGCAGGGCGAACCCTCCCTGCGTTACCTGCCGGCAAAATCGAGGATACGCTACAGATCATGGCACGCCGTGCATTTGCCGACATACTTGTGATGCGCAGTGAAGAAGTGCTGGAGCGTATGATCAGTTACGGTGAATGAGAGAACGAGATAGCTATGACCCAATCGCACACTGTCGCCGATGAACTCGAATCAGTAGCTGCCCGTGTTGATGCAGCGGTAGCCGCCGTAGCCAAACTGGAACCGTCGGCCCAGGCCGTTGCACTTGAGTTGAAACAGGCTATTGAGGCATTTCATAAGCTGGCACTCACTACGATGGTGCGCCATCTGAAGCAAGACCCGCGCGGCAAAGAGTTGTTGCTGGAATTGGTGGCCGATCCGGCGGTGTATGCGTTGCTGATAATGCATGGGATCATGCGCGCCGATCCGCTCACTCGTGCTCGACGTGTGCTCGACAATGCCCGGCCTTATATGCAGTCACACGGTGGTGATGCCGAGTTAGTTGATGTCCGGGACGGTATTGCTTATCTGCGTCTGCATGGATCGTGCAACGGCTGCTCGCTATCGGCGTTTACGTTGCGTAAACACGTTGAAGAGGTGTTGCTACGCGAAGTACCAGAGATCATCCGGCTTGAGGTACTCTCCGATCAACCGGTGCCAGCGATATTACGATCAGATGCGCAGACGCCACCAGATGAGAGCAGAGGCTGGGTGCGTGGCCCGGCAGTGTCGGCTGTGCCGTCTGGGCAGATGATCAGTATTCCGACCGAGCGCGGTAGTGTTCTCATTGTCAATGTTGCCAATCGTCTGAGTGCTTTCCGCAATGCATGCGCCCATCAGGGTCGTCCGCTGGATGGTGGAATGCTCGATCCAGAACATGGCACACTCACCTGTCCGTGGCATGGCTTCTGTTTTGATGTCGCGAGCGGTGAATGCCTGACGGCGCCCCAGGCCCAGCTTGAACCATTCCCGTTGCGTGTCGTGGATGGCTTTATTTGGGTGCGACCACAATGAGCACGTTCCACCCTGTACACTGGCTTGGTGCGCCAGCACCCGGTGGGCTGGCCCTACCGGCGGCGACGGCTACCCCAACCAATCTCTACGCACCACGCGGTGTGTATCTCGATCACGAACGGTTGATCGTGGTAGATACCGGTAATCATCGCGTGTTGATCTGGCATGGTCTACCCACAACCGATCATCAACCCGCCGATCTGGTACTCGGCCAGCCTGACTTCTATCACGAAGGCCCACGGGCAGCCGGTCGTGGCCCAACCAACGGGTTTCACGTCCCTACCGGCGTAACGGTAGCCGCAGATCGCTTATACCTTGCCGATGCCTGGCATCATCGTGTATTATGTTGGCATCGGATACCAGAACGGTCTGACACGCCGCCGGATAGTGTGATTGGTCAGGATTCGCTGTTTGACATCGAGCCAAACCGTGGTGGTGCAGTGGGTCCAACGACGCTCTACTGGCCGTATGGAGTAGCCTGGATCGCGGGGTGGTTTTACATTGCTGATACCGGTAATCGACGGGTCCTGGGATGGAAGGGTCTTCCAGAGGCCCATCAGCCGCCCGATCTGATCCTCGGCCAGGAAGATGGGTTTCAGAATGCTGAGAATCGTGGTGGCCACCTAACTGCTTGCAGCTTTCGCTGGCCGCACGCGATCGCTGGCGATGGCAAAACACTTTATGTCGCCGATGCCGGTAATCATCGTGTGCTGGGCTGGACACCGCCGCCAACCGATGACCGTCCTGCCGATCTGGTCTTGGGGCAGGCTGATATGCAGAGCGCCTTTGAACAACCGCACGTGCCACAGGGTGCGCAGCGCCTGCGTTTCCCTTATGCGGTGACCTGCTCAGCCGACCGATTGCTGGTTGCCGATACCGCAAACAATCGCATCTTGATTTGGCAACCGCTGCCACGGGTTGGTCTGGGTTTGTCGGCTAATGCCGTCTACGGTCAGCCTGATTTTGCCGCGAGCGGTGAAAATCGCTGGCAGGCTGTTGCGCCAGACTCACTCTGCTGGCCTTACGGTTTGTATGCGTTCGCGCAGTGGCTGGCCATTGCCGATTCGGGCAATAATCGTGTGATCGTTGCCCAGTATCGGCCATGATAGCCCGTATCTCACAGCCGAAGCCAAAGTTTTATCCGTCATCTGAAAGGAAAGATTGTATGTGTCTTGGCATACCCGGTCGCATTATTGAAATCTACGACAACGGCCTCACCCGCATGGGCAAGGTTGATTTCAACGGGATCGTCAAAGAGGTCTGTCTCGCTTACCTGCCCGAATTGCAGGTTGGCGATTACACCATTGTTCATGTCGGATTTGCCATCACCCGGCTTGATGAAGAGTCGGCTCATGAGACGCTTGCCCTCTTCCAATCGCTCGGTGTGCTTGAAGAGGAACTCCAGCCCAACACGGAGGATCGCCATGAAATATCTTGATGAGTTTCGCGATCCCGAACTGGCCCGACGGATGTTCGACCAGATTCGCCGGATCACAACCCGATCCTGGGCGATTATGGAGGTTTGTGGCGGTCAAACCCACTCGATTATTCGCAATGGTATCGATCAACTCCTTCCACCAGAGATCGAACTTATTCACGGTCCCGGCTGTCCGGTCTGTGTGACGCCACTGGAAATTATCGATAAGGCCTTAGCTATTGCGGCTCGACCTGAAGTCATCTTTTGTTCATTTGGCGATATGTTACGGGTTCCTGGTAGCCGCAAAGACCTCTTTCGCGTGAAGAGCGAAGGTGGTGATGTGCGCGTTGTCTATTCACCACTCGATGCAGTCAAACTTGCTCAGCAGCATCCCGACCGTGAAGTAGTTTTCTTTGCCATCGGCTTCGAGACCACTGCACCGGCCAACGCAATGGCAGTCTATCAGGCAGCCCGCCTCGGTCTCAAGAATTTCTCGATGCTGGTTTCGCACGTTCTGGTTCCTCCGGCCATTAGGGCTATCATGGAATCGCCCTCCAATCGTGTACAGGGTTTTCTAGCTGCCGGTCATGTGTGTAGTGTGATGGGTACTGCCGAGTACCAGCCGTTGGTTGAGAAATACCGCGTCCCGATTGTTGTTACCGGCTTCGAGCCACTCGACGTACTAGAGGGTATCCGACGAGTAATTCTGCAACTTGAACAGGGTAGAGCTGAACTTGAGAATGCGTATGAGCGAGCTGTGCGGCCTGAAGGAAACGTCGCTGCCAAACAGATGTTGGCCGATGTCTTTACCGTTACCGACCGTGCATGGCGCGGCATTGGTGTTATCCCGCGCAGTGGCTGGCGGTTGAGCGACCGTTACGCCGCATTTGATGCCGAGCGGCGGTTTGATGTAAGCAATATTCAGACCACCGAGTCGGTATTGTGTCGAAGCGGTGAGGTGTTGCAGGGACGCTTGAAACCGAATCAATGCCCAGCATTTGGGAAGGAATGCACGCCACGAACCCCGCTGGGGGCAACAATGGTTTCAAGCGAGGGCGCCTGTGCGGCTTACTATCAATACGGTCGCTTTATTCCAACGGCAAACGTTGGGATGAACGGGTAACACATTGCAGCGAGTGAGATACTATCGGTACTGAAGATCGCCATTCTTGAGCAACGCTACCAGTACAAACGCTGGATACCACTATGAATGAACCGCTTGACTTTAGCAATTGGACCTGTCCGACGCCACTGCGTGACTACCCCACCGTTGTGATGGGGCACGGCGCTGGTGGTAAGCTGTCGTCCGAACTGATCAATTATCTCTTTCTGCCAGCTTTTGGCACGCCGCGCAGCCCACTAACCGATGCCGCTGTGACCGAAGTCGGCAACAGCCGAATCGCTATCTCGACTGACAGTTTCGTTGTTCGTCCGTTGTTCTTTCCAGGTGGGAATATTGGTGAACTGGCCGTGAACGGAACGATCAACGACATTGCGATGATGGGAGCACAGCCGATAGCCTTGACTGCCAGCTTTATTCTCGAAGAGGGGATGCCGCTTGACCAACTCGGTATTATTGCCGAGAGCATGGGCCGCGCTGCCCGGCAGGCCGGTGTTCACCTGATTGCCGGTGATACGAAAGTGGTGGATCGCGGTCATGGAGATGGGGTCTACATTACCACTACCGGCTTTGGCTTGATCCCAAGCGGTATCAACATTGGTCCCGATCAGGCTCGTCCCGGCGATGCAATTATCATCAGTGGCCCAATTGGCTTACATGGTGTGGCGATTCTGAGTGTGCGCGAAGGTATTGAATTTGGCGCACCGGTTGTTTCAGATACTGCTGCCCTCCACAAACTGGTTAGCGTTATGCTTGCCAGCGGCACACGTATTCATGCGATGCGTGATCCGACACGTGGCGGAGTAGCTGCAGCTCTCAATGAGATTGCTCAAGCTGCCGGTATTGGCGTTGAGATTGTCGAACGCAATATTCCAGTACCTTCCGCTGTACAGGCAGCCTGTGAATTGCTCGGTATGGATCCGCTGCACATCGCCAATGAAGGGAAATTGATTGTATTTGTAGAGCGAGCTGATGCTGAGCTGTTACTGACTACAATGCGTCATCATCCGCTAGGCCGTGAGGCATCGTTGATTGGTTACGCAACTGCCGACCATCCCGGAGTTGTTGTTGCTTGTACCGGTATTGGTGGTACTCGTGTCGTTGATACGTTGATCGGAGAACAGCTCCCCCGTATCTGTTAGAGCATCTTCGCAAACCAATGCTCTGCCCCGCGTCACGTGGTGATATTCCTTATCTTCCCTCAGCCTCCTCCTCTCCCTCACGTGGAGAGAAAGGAGAGCTGAGGCTAGATAAAATACCTTGCTTCTACCGGTGTACTGAGGGTAACGAAAACCAGGCTTCAGCGTAGCTGTCCTCCTGCCGCTTGATCGAGCATCCAGATAACTTGCCCCTGGGTTGGTCTGACCAGACGGGTAGGTTGTGCGAGCGGATCACCTGTTTCGGCCAGTGCTGCTGCCACCGCTGCCGCCTTATCGGCGCCGCTCACCACAAACAGCATCAATCGCGCTGTACTGAGGGCTGCCGGTGTCAAGCTCAGACGTAACGAGGGTGGCTTCGGTGCATCGGGTACGACAACTGTCAACGTATTAGCCGTGATGCGCGTCAGCGATGGATGATGCGGAAAGAGTGATGCGGTATGACCGTCTGGACCCATCCCCAACAACGCGACATCGATCTGACCGTCGTGCGCATCCAGTAATGCCCGTACCTGTTGTTGGTAGATCATTGCCGCCTGCTCGGGGTCGCGATAGTAGGTTGGTATCGGGAAGATGTGATCTGACTGTACCGGAACATGATCGAGGAACGTTTGACGGGTAGCGCGATAGTTGTTCTCGACATCATCGAATGGTACATACCGCTCATCGGCAAATACGATGCTCACGACCTGCCAGTCAATCTGTTCACGGAACGGCTGCCCGGCAAGCAACGGATAGAGACGTGTTGCCAGACTACCACCGGAAAGGGCAATCAATGCCCGCCCACGCTCATCGATTGCAGTACGGATGTGCCTGGCTGTTACAGCAGCGGCTGCCCGATAGAGATCATCGGTATGCTCGTATACCTGAATTGATGGTTGGTTCATAGCTGTTCCTCTCTTCCTACCTGGCATCCCCCGCTGGTGAGAGGAAGTGGCGATGTTACTTCTCCCTTGCCGCGTCATCACCAAGAATCACTACGATCTCAGCTTCACTACTGATCCCCACCGGACGACCGACGATTAATTCGGCATTGAGGAATTGGGCTAATCGACGGGCAGTGAAGGGTGTGTTCCCAACCTGATAGACAACCGTGTGCGGATAATTGCCTGGTGGTGCATCGGCGGGGGCAAGAACCGTAAAACCGTTTGTTTCGAGCTGCGCGCTGGTACGACGGGCCAGACCCACCACACCGGTGCCATTGAACACCTGTACATGGGCCTGTTCGTTCGCTTCACTCGGTGGAGTCAGCCAACGGTTAACTATGGCCGCAACATCGCCATCGTTCCAGATCAGGTTGGTACCGTTTGTCTGTACCGCCACACTCCCCGGTTCGATCCGGTAACGGCCAATCAGTGCCGGATCAAGACTCCCCGCCAGTCGTGCCATTGCCAGCAACGAATCGAACCGATCAAACGGCAACGTTGTCAGGATAGCCGGAGTCTCACCGGTTCTGGCGATGGCATCACGCAGGCGTGGCAAAAGCAGGATGCGCTCTACCCAGTTACGTTGCTGAATCTCATGCACGATAGCCTGTACGACTTGTTGCTGCCGTTCGGTGCGCCCAAAATCGTTGTCGGCGTGACGAGTACGGGCATAGATCAACGCCCGTTCGCCATCCATACGCTGCGGGCCAGGTTCAAACTCTACCCGCATCACCCCATAATCGGCAGTCGGGTAGTTTTCATCTACAATACGTCGTGGCACATCGATAGTGATGCCACCAAGCGCATCTATCAGCGCTGCGAAGCCATCAAAATCGATCTGTACCACATAATCGACCCGCATGCCGCGCTGTTCAAGGTTGAGAAAGCGGCTAACTACATCAGCAGCGTAAGCCATGCCTGCCTGTTCTGGACTAACCCCGGACCCATAGAGTTCAGCAGCGTGACGATACCCGTAAGCATAAGCGGCGTTGATTTTGCTCGCCCCAAGTGCAGGTATATCGACTTGCGTGTCGCGTGGAATTGACAGTAAGTTGATCCAGCCTTCCATACCGTCAAACCGCACGAGTAGCAGTGTATCACTGCGTATCCCTTCTTCCGGGCGATCACGGCGTATATCAACGCCTACCACCAGAATGTTGGCGCCCAGCCAGGGTGAGGCAAACGTTGCTCCACGTGGATCACTGACGACAATCTGCTGCGCCAGTTGCCGTACCTGCCAGTAGCTCAGGCCAATCACCAGGATGATCAAGCCAACCAATCCTAACAATATCCAGCCGATTGGCCAGCGTCGTCGTTTAGGATTGGCGTGATGGGGCGAAGAACGATTCAGGTGGCGCATCACTCGCGTCTCGCCAGTATAAGGAACACCACCAGAGGGTGAGGATATATTTCGCCGTGGTGTAGAGTTTGACATTCGGTTGCTCCTGCAACAACATTGATCGCTGAACCCATTGAATTGTATCATCACGATCATCAGAGGGGAGTATAATGCCTGTGCAACAATTGTCAATACACCTACCTGCTTTGAATAATCAAGGAGCATATCATGGAAGTAGGTCTGATCGGTCTTGGACGTATGGGTGCCAACATGGCGATTCGTTTGCGACGAGGCGGGCACCGGGTGATTGTGTACAACCGCACTGTAGAAAAAGCACGAGCGTTGGCAGCCGAGCACGACATGATTGCCGCTGAAGAGCTGGCCGATCTGGTAGCAATGCTCACTCCACCACGAGTAGTCTGGTTGATGTTGCCAGCCGGTGCGGCTACCGACGAGCATCTGGCCGCTTTGACTCCACTCCTTTCGGTAGGCGACATTGTGATCGATGGCGCCAACAACAACTACAAGGCCAGTATTGCCCACGCTGAACAGTTAACAGCCCAGGGCCTGCGTTTTCTCGATGTCGGCGTGAGCGGAGGCATTTGGGGCTTGCAGGTAGGTTATTGTCTGATGGTCGGTGGTGATGAGGCTACATTCCGTCATGTTGAGCCGCTCTTGCAAACACTTGCGCCACCGGAAGGCTATTTGCTGTGTGGACCTCACGGTGCCGGTCATTTCGTAAAGATGATCCACAACGGGATCGAATATGGGATGATGCAGGCCTACGCCGAAGGCTTCGAGATCCTCCGCCAATCGCGATACGATTTCGATCTGGCGAAAATTAGTCATCTCTGGAATCAAGGGAGTGTTGTACGCTCATGGTTGTTAGAACTGGCCGAACGAGCATTTTCCGCCGATGCTGATTTGTCGAGTATCCGTGGCTACGTTGAAGATAGTGGTGAGGGTCGCTGGACAGTGCAAGAGAGCATTGATCTCAATGTGCCGGCGCCGGTTATTACACTGTCGTTACAGATGCGTTTTCGTTCACGCCAGGAAGATAGTTTCAGTATGAAAGTTCTGGCGGCCCTACGCCAACAATTTGGTGGCCACGCAGTAAAAAAAGTGGAGTGAGTTGACGTGACAATGGCTTTCCTGGACAATCCACTACGCACCGGGTTACGTATGGGCCGTACCCCTGAACCATGCACAATGGTCATCTTCGGCGCCAGCGGTGATTTGACCAGACGCAAGTTGGTACCTGCGCTGTACAATCTGGCCCGTGAACGTCGTTTACCGGCTGGCTTTTCGGTGGTCGGCTTCGCCCGTCGTGATTGGACCGATGAGTCTTTTCGCGAACTCCTATGCGAAGCCATCAATACAAACTCTCGCTCAGGGCCGGTTGATCCGGAATTGTGGGCCAGTTTTGCCCAGGGCATTTATTACCATTGGGGCAATTTTGACGATGCTGATGCGTATCGTCGTCTAGTCGAACGACTGGCGGCAATTGATAGAGAGCGTGGTACCGGTGGTAACCGCGTCTTTTATCTGGCAACCCCACCGGAAGCCTACCCAACCATTATTGCCCAATTGGGCACCCACGGTTTGGCTCGCTCGTCTGGCTGGACGCGCATCATTATTGAAAAGCCATTTGGTCACGATTTGACCAGTGCCCAGGCCCTCAACGCCGAAGTTCTGTCGGTTTTCAATGAAGATCAGGTCTACCGGATTGACCATTATCTCGGTAAAGAGACGGTACAGAATATCTTGATCTTCCGGTTTGCCAATGCCATCTTCGAGCCAATCTGGCATCGTAGTCATATCGATCATGTGCAAATTACTGTTGCCGAAACCATAGGTGTTGAAGATCGCGGTGGCTACTACGACACCTCTGGCGCCCTGCGTGATATGATCCAGAATCACCTGATGCAATTGCTGTGTCTGGTGGCAATGGAACCACCATCGGTATACGACGCTGATGCGGTGCGTGATGAAAAGGTGAAGGTCTTACGCGCCATACGTCCAATTGCGCTGCATGATACTGTACGTGGTCAATACGGGCCGGGCAGTGCCAATGGCCGACCGGTGCGCGGTTATCGCGAAGAAAAGGGTGTGTCACCGACGTCGCAGACCGAAACCTATGTGGCGTTGAAACTCTTCATCGACAACTGGCGTTGGGCTGGGGTACCGTTCTACTTACGCAGCGGGAAGCGCTTACCACGGCGGGTTAGCGAAATTGCCATCCAATTTAAGGCTGCCCCGACGATGATTTTCGCCGATACACCACTGAACGACCTTGAGCCGAACGTTCTGGCAATGAAGATACAACCCGATGAAGGGATTTCGCTCAAGTTTAGCTCGAAAGTACCCGGTCAACCGCAGATTCGCCCTGTCACAATGGATTTTCGGTATGGAGCATCGTTTGGGGTCACTTCACCGGAAGCATACGAACGTCTCTTGCTCGATTGCATGCTCGGTGATGGCACCCTCTTTACTCGTCGTGATGAGGTTGAAGCTAGTTGGACATTGTTGACGCCAATCTTGCGGGCATGGGCCGAAGGTCCACCACTGCCGTTTCCAAACTATGAAGCCGGAAGTTGGGGGCCTGTAGAGGCTGATGAGTTTATCGCTCGTGATGGTCGATCCTGGCGGCGATTATGAAATGGTGGAGTAGATATGAGCCAGACGGCAATCGATATTGGTGCCATCGAGCGCGAATTACGTCAGATGTGGCAAGAACAGGCCATCCATCCCAACGCTGGTGGTCAGGCAGTTATCCGAGCTTTGACCCTGAACCTGATAGCACGGGCGCCAGACGATGCCTGGGCAGAACAGATTCTCTCAGTTGCCCCAGGGTTGACTGCACAGCATCCCAATCGCACGGTGATAGTGATCGACCGTCCTGGTACAACTGTCGAAGTGCAAGCGCAGGTGCAAGCGCTCTGTACGCTTACCAATGCTGGCCGTACCCAGGTGTGTGGTGAACAAATTACGATCAGTGCGCGAGGGACGCCAGCCGGGCAACTGGCCGGACTGGTATTGCCGTTGTTGGTTCCTGATCTGCCGGTTGTCCTATGGGCGCCCGGTCCTCAACCGTTCGCCCAACCATTGGTACAACGCCTGTATCGGTTGTGTGATCGAGTCATTGTCGATTCAACGACGTTTACCGAACCACTGACAGAACTGGCTGAGCTGGCAACCTTTGAGCAAAAGGCAAAGGGTGCGCCAGCAGTGAGCGATCTGGGGTGGACTCGTCTGACCCCCTGGCGTGAGTTGGTGGCCCAGTTCTTCGACAGCCGTACCTTTTTACCGCACTTGCATCGGATCGATGAGATTGTGATCGAATATGCTGCCGGTACAGTAGTGAATCCGGTTGCAGCCCTGCTCTTTGTCGGCTGGTTAGCCAGTTGTCTGAAATGGGCGCCGCTTGAAGAAGCCGTTGGTGTTGAAGGTGAGACTATTCGGTTGTACTTGCGTCGGCCTGCGGTCGGCGTTGGGCCGGCAGCTATTCGGCTGGTGAGTGTGGAAATACGACCATCGTTATCTCCGGCCAGAGCAGGTCTGGCGAGCGTTGTGCTACGGGCCATCGATAATCAGCGGGCTGAGTTTGTGGTTGCGCAGACCGACGATGCAGGGCATGCCCGCACACGGGCAACTGTTGCCGATACTCCCCCGATTGAACGAATGGTAAAAGTTGATCCTGTGACGCTAACCGATCTCCTGAGTAGCGAGTTACGGCTCCTGAGCCGTGATCGAACCTTCGCGGCAGCGCTGAACTTGGCCGGTAGCCTGGCCAGGCGTTTAACAAGTTATCACAATGATCCACTATAATGTCGGTCTACGGTCAGTACGGCGTATTGTCTAAAGGTTGAATCAATGTTTCCCTTCACTGAACTTCTACTTAGCCCAATAGGTGTTGGTCTGCTGATCTTGATGCTGCTGTTGGAATGGCTGACGCTGGTGCAGATCAAGTGGCAACCGCTGTTCAGAGCCTTGGGGGATGCAGCGATTGCCAGTACAGTTTCATCGGTCGTCATTGGATTGCTCAGTCAGTTAATACTGTCCCTAGAGAACCCCCTGGTCGTGATCGTGGCAGCGTTTGCGCTAGCTGTACTGGTTGAGGGGTTCGTGTTTATGCTGATTCGCAAACGGAAAGCCTCGGCTTGCTATTTGGCGGCACTCCTGGCCAATACGGTGTCGTTTATCTTCTTCTTGATCTTTTATCTGTCTTTCTTCGCGATGTAATTTGGCGAAACTGTCGGGAAGGTACAGGGTATGATCAGGGGCGGGTACACAACCCGCCCCTTCGGCACTGATGGCTGCTATCCGAAGTCATCGCTTTTTACCGCGTGGCACTGCCGACGGTTGCCGGCCACGTGGTGGTGTGGTAGTGGATGGGAGTTGCCCACTCTCGATGGCAGCCCGAATCCTGGTTGCTTCTTCGGCGACTGTTGAGCGAGTAGACTGGGCTGCTGGTGCCGGTCTGCCTGCTGGTTCTGCGTTCATCAGAGTCGCCAGCTCGTGCTCACGTCCGAGATGGCAATGTTTGAACTTCTTGCCACTACCGCATGGACACGGATCATTACGACCAATCTGAGGTGTCGTCCGTCGCTGTGGCTTACGCGATGTGTCGGTGCTACCATTATCGCTTGTGCGGGCAGTTGCCAGGCGGCGTGCCTGCTCTTCGGCGATCTGGCGCAGATACGCCTCGTATTGGAATGTGGCCGGAATGATATTATAAACAATATCGCGGGCAATATTTTGCTTTAGCTCCTCAAACATACGGAACGATTCACGCTTGAATTCAACCAGCGGATCACGTTGCGCGTATGCTTGCAGCAAAATATTTTGCCGCAGCTCATCCATTGCTGTCAGATAATCAATCCACTGTCGATCAATCGCGCCAAGCATGACCCGTCGTTCAATAGTACGCATCACGTCGGGGGTAACTGCCTTCTCGCGCTCGGCATACGTTGTCTCAAGATGATCAAGCAGGTACTGCTCGATCTCCTCTTTCGTTTTTCCTTTTAGCGTTTCAGCCGTGACCGAGGGTGGTAATGTTGGATTAATACGTCGGTAATCACGTAGCAGATTGGTCAGGTCTTCGTCGTCAAAGCCTTCTACCAGGTGTTCATCGATGCGCTGTTGGATCTCTTCAGCGATCAGATCAAGCACACGCTCACGCATGTCCACTTCATCGAGAATCGCCCTGCGGTCAGCGTAGATGATCTGCCGCTGCTTATTCATCACATCGTCGAATTCGACGGTGTGCTTGCGCACATCGAAGTTATACCCTTCAACGCGGGTTTGTGCGCTCTCGATGGTGCGGTCGAGCAGACCAGCTTGCAGGGGAATGTCGGAGTCGACGAAGCGTTCCATCAAACGCTTAATCCGATCCACTGGTCCGAAACGACGTAGCAGTTCGTCTTCGAGCGAGAGGAAGAAGCGTGACGAACCGGGATCACCTTGCCGACCAGCACGACCGCGCAACTGGTTATCGATCCGGCGGGCTTCGTGTCGTTCGGTGCCGATGACGTGCAGACCACCGAGCCGACGCACCTCTTCACCTTCCGCTTCAGTCTGAGCGCGGGCTTTCTCCCAGGCTGCCCGCTTCTGTTCCGGCGTAGCAGTTTCAAGGGTAAGACCTTCTTTGCGCAGAAACTCTTCAAGCAGGCCATCAGGATTCCCACCGAGCAAGATGTCTGTACCACGCCCGGCCATATTGGTCGCGACGGTGACGGCACCCTTTCGGCCAGCCTGGGCTATGATGGCAGCTTCGCGTTCATGGTGCTTGGCATTGAGCACGTTATGCGGGATGCCGGCCTGTTTCAACATCGCACTGAGGCGCTCGGATGTCTCAACTGACGTGGTACCGATGAGAACCGGACGCCCAAGCTTGTGCATTTCTTGCACTTCACGCAACACCGCTTTGAACTTCGCTTCTTCGGTTGCGTAAATCTGATCGGGCAGGTCTTCGCGAATCATTGGCTTGTGAGTCGGGATGACCACAACCTCAAGATTGTAAATCTTGGCAAACTCCTCGCGCTCAGTATAAGCGGTACCGGTCATACCGGCCAGCTTTTTGTACATACGAAAATAGTTTTGGAAGGTAATGGTGGCCAGCGTGACATTTTCGTTCTTAATAGGCACCCCTTCTTTGGCCTCGATTGCCTGATGGAGGCCATCACTCCAGCGTCGTCCTGGCATTGCCCGCCCGGTGAATTCGTCAATGATCACCACTTCACCGTTTGGGGTAACCATGTAATCGCGATCACGCTGGTAGATAAATTGCGCTTTGAGCGCATTCTCGATATAGTGCATCTTTTCGTAGTGTTCAGGGTCGAACAGACTTTCACCTGCTGGAATACGGAGTAGCCGTTCGAGCTTCTCGATCCCCTTTTCACTCAGGTAGATGCTCTTCGTCCGTTCGTCAATGAAAAAGTCGCCGTCCGGCTCCAAACCCTCTTCTTTCACCTGTTTAGCCGATACCGAAGAACGACGCAACTGGCGCACGAGTTGGGCCATCTGGCGGTACAGATCCGAAGATTTCTGGGCCGGGCCAGAGATAATCAACGGTGTACGTGCTTCGTCGATCAAGATGTTATCTACTTCATCGACAATGGCGTAATGCAATTCGCGCTGCACGAGCTGCGACTTCTCGTAGGCCATATTGTCGCGCAGATAATCGAAGCCGAACTCGTTGTTGGTACCGTAGGTGATGTCGGCCAGGTAAGCTTCGCGGCGCGTGCAGGGCCGCCAGTGGACGAGACGCTGATCTTCGGGATTGGCATTGGGGTCAATGTAATCAGGATCGTACAGTGCACTCTGATTGTGGGCAATAAACCCCACCGAGAGACCGAGAAAGTGGTAGATTGGCCCCATCCAGCCTGCGCCAACTTTAGCCAGGTAATCGTTTACTGTCACCAGATGGGCCCCTTTCCCTTCCAGCGCATTGAGGTACAGTGGAAGGGTGGCAACCAGTGTTTTACCTTCACCGGTCTTCATCTCGGCGATCTTGCCCTGATGCAAGACAATTCCACCGATCAATTGCACATCATAGTGGCGTAGCCCAATCGTGCGTGCGGCTGCCTCGCGCACGGTTGCAAACGCTTCAGGCAAAATATCATCAAGCGTCTCACCATCGGTCAGACGTTTGCGAAACTCATCAGTTTTGGCGCGCAATTCAGCATCGCTGAGTGCCGCAAATGCTGGCGCGAGCCGATTGATCTCATCAATAATTGGTTGCAACCGGCGCAGCTCCTTTTCGTTGCTGTCGCCGAGCAGACGCCGGAGAAAATTCAGCATATCAACACCTCACGACAGGCAGTAAGGCTGCCTGGTACGAAACACGACAAGCGCTTGCCCGCAAGGGCCAGCGATAGATATTCACTTCATTATAGCATTGCTGCCGATTTCGGTGATGACCTGTTCAAATACCTCGACCACTCGTGGATCGAAATGGCGCCCGGCTTGTTCGCGAATGTAAGCAAGTGCCCGTTCCTGTGACCAGGCTGCCCGATAGGGACGATCACTCGTTAAGGCATCGTAGACATCGACCACTGCGAAGATACGGGCGGGTAGCGGGATTTCCTCACCGCGCAGACCGCGCGGGTAGCCTGTGCCATCCCACTTTTCATGGTGACACCACGGAATGTCGAGGGCGGGAGCCAGGAATGCAATCGGACGTAAAAGTTCGACTGCCAGCGTAGGATGCGTGCGCATAATCGCCCATTCTTTCTCGTCGAGCGGGCCGGGTTTGAGCAGGATCGCATCGGGAATCCCCATTTTGCCAATATCGTGCAGCAGAGCACCACGACGGATATGCACCAGTTCTTCTTCGCTAAAGCCCATACGGGCTGCGATGCGTATCGTCAACTCGGTTACGCGCCGCGAATGTCCTTCTGTCTCACGGTCACGCAGGTCAAGCGCACGCGACCAGCCTTCAATTGTCTCGTCGTAAGCCGCACGCAACTCAGCGTTAGCCGCACGAAGCTGCTCGAACAGATCGGTACGATGCAGGGCATTTGCCGCTAGTTCGGCAATGTCGCTAAGCAGTTTTGTCTCAAATTCGCTCAGCGGCGTTGATCGCGTAAAGAGGAGCGCACCAATCTGACGGTTGGCAGCGTTCAGAGAAACACCGATAACAATCTTTGTCGCTGTTTCAAATACATCAGTAAGTTCTATCGGCCCGTCGGCGCGACTGAGCCGTTCGGTTATTGTCGCCAGTAAAGCGGGCTGCTGTTCGAGACCGGCCAGACAGTTGAGCGCCAGTTCGATGTGGAGCATCGATTCTACCAGCCGCAACAGCGCAATACTTTCAGCCTGCATGACCTCACGTACCTGCCCAAGCAAAATTGGCGTGAGTTCTGACCACAACTGTGCCGGACGCAGTGCCGCACCGATGGCAGCGATAATTGCCCGTCGCTGTTCACGGGCAACCTGTTCGGAAATATCTTGTTTAATAGCAATGAAACGATAAATCTGTCCATACTCATCAGCAACGGGCGTAATTGTCATCTCTTCGTGGTAGAGGCTGCCATCTTTCCGCCGATTGATGATCCGCCCTCGCCACGGTTTACCCGACAAAATCTGCTCCCAGAGTTCAGTGTAGAATGCTCGATCGTGCTTGCCAGAGCGCAGAATCTGCGTCGAGCGGCCAATCACTTCGCTGACCTCATAGCCGGTAAGTGTCGTGAATGCTAGATTGGCCCACTCGATAATACCATTCCGATCGGTGATGACGATCGTGTTGGCTGCATCGTTGAGGGCTTGCGCCTGCAACTGGAGACGGCGGTGTTGCTGATAGAGTTGAGTACGGTAGTGCGCATTTTCTATGGCAATTGCCAGTTGTCCGAGGAACCCTTCACGTTTGATGATATAATCGGCTACCCCCAGCCGCAGCGCTTGAAGTGGAAACTCTTCATTGCCGGGCTGAGCCATCACAATGATCGGCTGACTGAGTTGGCGAAACTGGAGTAGTTCCTTGACCAGATCGAGCATTGCTAGCGTAGGTTGGGTGCAATTAATCAGCACAACATCACCAACCTGGTGACCGCGATCAAGTTCGTGGCGAAGCGCGTTCCAGCCACGGATATGCCTACAGTGGATATGGGGTGCCGTGCGTTGCAGGTATTGAATAGTTGTTTCAGTATCGGTCGGTGAAAATTCAATTACCGTTACCTGAATAGCCGTACTCCGTCGCGCCTGTTGCGAATGGAAACGTAGGCATGCCTGTTCAATAATTGCACCGATACGGTCAAGGTAGTCATCACGTTTGATTACATAATCGTCGGCGCCGGCCTTGAGGGCACTAACAACCATGTGATCACCTCCGCCACCGGTCAAAATAACAACCGCAAGCGGCAAATTTTGCGACCGGATCAGGGCCAGCAGATCAAGCCCATCACCGTCACGCAGATGCAGGTCAAGAACGACCCCTTCGTAAGGAACATTGACAGGCGATAATCCCTGCACATGTTCGTAGGCTGCGCGATACGAAGAGATATGGGTGATCGTTGTTGCAGGATTGAACTGGTGCATTGTACGCCGAAAGAGATCGGCGTCAAAGGGATTATCTTCAATCAGCAGCAGACGAAGTGGATACGGCGGCATGTGGTATCTCCAGGTAAAAGGTTGCTCCAACACCGGGGCCGCTTTCAGCCCATACTTTCCCACCCATGCGCTCTATCGCTTTACGGACAATTGCCAGCCCAATGCCCGTACCAGGGTAGGCTTCCTGTGGATGTAAACGCTGAAAAATAGTAAAAATGCGGTCATGATCACGCATGTCAAAGCCGATACCGTTGTCTTTCACCCACAATCGTACCGCGTTATGCTGAATATCACAGCCTATCGTCAGTCGTGGTTGAGGAACATGCACGCTGAACTTGAGCGCGTTGTCGATCAGATTGCGAAGCGCGATGGCTAAGCCAGTTGCATCGCCGCGCAGCCGTGAGCAGCGCAGCTCACGCTCGACAATAACGCCACGACCCGTAATCTGATCGGTATAGAAATCGAGAATCTCCTGAATGATGCTGTCCAGGTCAATAATGGTGTAGTGAAGTGGTTTACGCTCGATGTGGGTGTATGTCAGCAGATCGTCAATTAACTGATTCATCTGCCTGATCGCAGCTCGAATATTCTGTATGCACTGGCGGCCATCTTCATCGAGATGGCTGGCGTGAAAACGGAATAATAGTTGACTGTATCCATCAATCACTCGTAGCGGAGCTTTCAAGTCGTGTGAGACGATAGAGGTGAATGTTTCGAGTTCCTGGTTAAGTTCACTCAACTCTTGATTGGCTGTCTGCAAGGGTGCTATGTGTTCAGCAATGCGCCGTTCGAGCGAGGCATTAAGTTCCTGGAGTTCCGCATTTGCGGCGCGGAGTTTGTCTTTGATCATCTGATTATGCGTGAGCGTTCGCCAGCGCTCAATGCCTAGCCAGATTGCCATAATGGCAACGAAAACCCATCCCTTAAGCGTCTGCCAGTTTGTCAGGTCTTCGGCGTTAGTCGCAATCACACGTAACAGGCGATCAGAAACGATGATCCAGCCCCCAGCGATCAGAACATACCAGATAGCTAACCGAATAGCACTGGGGATTGGATCGGCACTACGCCAGAAATACCGGATCGATGCAAGCGACATAGCTTTATCCCGCCATGAGTTGTCATGTGCGAACATCTGGAGGAGTCATCAAACGGGGATGTGCTCTTACCGGGATTACTTTGTTTATCATAGCACACTCCTATAACCAATGCTAGATGATAAGCCAATGCGGTAAGTAGCAATGGTGTCGGTGCCGGTGCTGCAAGGTGTGTCTGGCGCCCTCGCTTTCCCCTGCGTCCTTCCTCTTCTATCAGAGCTGCGCATGGGTAAGGTAGGCTCTCTCCCATCTTTTTTTCTTGCCACCGCGCAGTAGCGACGGGTTCCACTCTATGATCCCTTCCTTGCGGAAGTGCTACGTCAGTCAATCCCTTTCTATTACCAACTGCTCGACTCAAGTCAGCGGCCCGCGCTTTTGGGAAAACGGTGTGCAGGTCGGGAATTGCTGTGAGAGAAAGGGGCACAGGCAGTACAATACGGAAGAATGGTTCGTTTGGTACGCAGAGTATGATCAAAAACCTGGGCTTTTGATGAGGCTCGACTATAGCATCGTCAGAATGGTGAGAGAAATGTTGGCGGGCAACTGGTATCCTCACCTTCCCCCCAGACCCTTTTCTCTTCCGCACGAGGCGAGGAGGGGGGACCTCACGCAATGGTCGCACAGGTACGGTACGTGCCCAATGAGAAAGCCGGGTTGTTGATCAGGCTCTCAGAGTATCCGATTGCGTAACACTCAATCATAGAGACTCTATCTGGTTCGTCAAATGAGCAAATATGGCATAAGATGTTGGTGTAACGTGTTTATGGTGGCCGAAGAAAGGCGGCCTTCCGGGCCTGTTGTAAAACGGGTTCGGTAAACCAGACAATATGGCAAAAGCAGGAGTGCTTTACGTTGGTACCGATAATGGCCTTTATGTGTTTAGTGATCCGGGTGGCGTAGGACGCTGGCGGTTGTTGCCTGATGTTTCCCTTCCTGGTGAGCAAATCATTGGTCTGGTCGCAGCCGACTCGCTGAGTCTGGTTGCCGCCACGAAGCAGGCCTTTTGGCGGAGTGATGATGGGGGGCGGCAGTGGCGTGAAGCCGATGCTGAAGATCGCTTACTCTTTAATTTCCTGAATAGTAATCAAATTCCTGTCGCCACAGTTCAGGGGATGGGTGTCTGGCGTCAGACTGAACCTCCCCTGGCCGATTGCTCACTGTTAGCCGTGCTCTCTGGGAAGCAAGAGGTGCTTTTAGCCGCGAATGCTGATGGAACACGTCTGCTGCGGAGTGATGATGGTGGAAAAAACTGGCAACAGGTGTCGGTAAGCTGGGATGGTCGGTTGAGTGCATTTGCTCCAAGTAGTTACCATATTGACGTTGTTTGGCTCGGAACCGATACCGGCCAGATCTGGCGTAGCGATGACCGTGGTCGCTCGTGGCAATTGGTGGGGAATGTTCCGCACGCCGTGCGCTGCCTGGCAGCGGCACGAGTGGCGTAAGCACGTACCTAAATAATCGGTATGGTACAGTGCTTTCCCTCCTCGGATAGCACAGAGAAACCAGGAAAAAGAGGCAGGAATGAATGAGAAGCTGACTTCCCAACCCGCTTGCAGTGCGTGCGAAGGCGTGCAGCTTCTCGTTCTGACGGCCCTCTCGATGACGATCCGGTTGGCTCGCTGATGATGTCTGCCACCGAAGTGGTGTGCTGGGAACCAAACTCGTCTTACGTTTCCCCTTCCTCTCCGCCAGGACGAGAGGAAGGGGATTGGGAAGAAGGCGAGGGATTCGCCGCGTTCTGCATCACGCGAACGAGTGGCCCACCCACCCAGGATCGAAGGAGACCCGACGCTGAAATTGCTGAAAAGGTCACGGGTGCTGTCTAATACCCATAAAAGTCGGTGTACCCTTCCCGGTCGAGTCGGGCAATCATTTGCGCAAGGCGAGTCGCGCTGCGAGGTAGTTTCCCAACACAAAGGGTTTGTAATCTGCTGAGGGCGTGACGAAACCGCGGTGTATCATCGCCGCGCAGACGCGGTAAGAAACGTTGCAAGAGCTGAAGATCGAGTGCCTCCAGAGTTGTCATGTCACTTGCTTGCGTTATGAACACGAGTGTCTCGCGCAATGCCCGGTAACCCGCTGGTCGCCCTGCTTCGCGAAAGAGAGTCTGTACCTCGCTCAAAATGTTCCATATCTGCTCATCTTCGATCTGGTACATTACACGCAGTGCCTGTACGTCAACCGAACCTAGCTCAATCAGATTAGCCCGGTCGAGAACTTTATCGCTCAGTGTGAAGGTACTTTCGTCGACGTTAACAGTGCCGATTAGACGCAAATTGATCGGTAACCGCAACGGATTATGCACGATTCCGCCGCCAGCCAGTGGTGTTTCGGCAAGCGGTGTACCCAGATCGATCAATCCCTCGGCCGTCTCCATCGCCGATAGTATCGGTGCCAGATAATATTCTGGTCGCGCCAGATTCATCTCGTCGAGACAGACAATATAGGTCTGATTGGGATCAGCCGCTGCCTTCAACACATGACGCAAAAATGGCGTTGGTTGGTATAGCCCGGTCAGGGTGTTGTAATAACCAAGCAGATCGCGGGCACTGTGCCAGTCAGGTTGAACTGCTACTAGGAGGTAGAACGGGTTGGGCCGACCTTCATCAACTCCTGCTAAGGCGTCGGCGTAGAGGCGGGTCAACCAGGTCTTACCACTGCCACTCGGCCCCGCCAGGATGACCAGTGGCCGCACCTGAACGGCGAGATGAAAAGATTGCAAGATATGGTCGTCAATGACCATACCACGCCGACGAACGATCGTTGCGATCTGAGCGACCGATGGCGCGCCGGTAACGTAGCGTTCTGGCGTTTCGCGTAACGTATGGGAAGGCACCAGATCGATTTCGGCCTGCTCCATGAGCGCCTCATTTAGCGGGAGAAGGGTACAAATATCTTCGATCACCTGCTCTGCCGACGGCAGACGATCCCAAGAGTACACAAAACCGGCCCAAAGGTACTGCGCACGACGACTGAGATAGTGGTCGATCCAGCGCATTCCTGGTACCGGCAACCGCCGACCGGCAAAACGGGCCTGACCTTCACGCTCAATCCGATCAATCAACGCTTCCCATACCGGTCGTGCGGTACGCCAGAGGTGAGCTAGTTGTGGGCGGCGTACCCCCCACAGTTGCAGTCCAACCGCAAGAGTGCGTTCAAGGCCACTCACGGTAACCATAACACCAGCGCCACGTGGTGGCCGATCGAAGGCAAACCAGTAGTCTGCAATCGGATCGCGACGACCACTCCCACGGTCAATTGCCCGTCGTGACTTAAAACTCAATTCGTAGAGCGGCCATTGTCGTGGTAAAAGCAGGGCCGCCCGTTCGGCTGCCTGCTGGGCCAGTGCCAGCATCTCTGGATGCAACAGCCGTTGTATGGCATGCCAGCGCTCGCTCACGCCAGGTTGTAGCAATGCCTGGAGTGCAAGAGATGAAAATGGCATCAGGCAATGGGTGGACGTAAATAGAGCTGCGGATCAAGCCCTGGCTCGTCTGGGTCGGCAGGGAAGGCGGTGTAGAGCCGCGGTAGCATCTCGTGCAGCTCATCGGCTATCGCAGTTGTCGCTTCTTCAACCAGATCGAGTTCTAAGCGAAGGATTGGGAATTGGCGCGTGACGGTTAATTGGGTTAGCATCGGCTCCTGATCAACACCATAACGCATCACAGCATGAATAGCCAGGTTGTTATCTATGTCGAATTGATCGGCAAACAGATCAATAACCTTTTCGGTCTGAAACAATGGTTCGGCTGCTGCTTGCTCGGCCTGACTTAACGGTAAATAGTAGGTTAGCTCAAACCCAAACAGGTATTCGCGCTGTAGTTCCTGACGACGGGTAATGAGCTGATTGAGCATATCGATCATTGGTGTCCCGTGGAGTGAAACAACGGTCAGCTCAGCCGGCCATTGCAAACTGATGACCGCCCGTAAGGGTGGCTGTGTCCAGTTACCGTGTTTGTCAACGTTTGGGGCTAGACAAGTGACATACAGACTTCGCCCCATTGTGTGTACATCGACCAATTCTTGCGTGTGCACAATGTTGATCTGCTGCTGTTCGAGAGCTTCAATGAGCAGTGAAATCAGTTGCTCGTAGGTGAGCATAGTGATGTCCTTAAGAGCAGACGATGATACCTGTGTGGATTATACCATTGTCCGCGTCGATGAGGAACGTCTTACTCTGGTATAATATCATTTGCGGTGCAAATCGATACCTGGAATCGGTGATGGCAGCTCAATCTCTCTACCGGAAATGGCGTTCACAGACCTTTGCCGAGCTGGTCGGGCAAGAGCACGTGGTGCAAACGCTGCGTAACGCGATTGCTGAAGACCGGGTTGGTCACGCATATCTGTTCACCGGTCCGCGTGGTGTCGGTAAGACGACAATGGCCCGTCTGTTGGCCAAAGCGGTGAATTGTCTCCATCCTGATCGGGCAGCTCGCCCGTGTGGTGTCTGTGAATTATGTGTTGCGATTGCTGAGGGTCGGGCCGTTGATGTGATCGAGATGGATGCCGCCTCGCACACCAGTGTTGAAGATGCCCGCGAGATTATCGAGCGCGTGCAGTTTCGTCCGAGCGTGGCGCGTATGAAGGTCTACATCATTGATGAGACCCATATGCTCTCGACGGCGGCATTCAATGCGCTGCTCAAGACACTGGAAGAACCGCCCGATCACGCGCTCTTTATTCTGGCAACCACAGAGGTTCACAAAGTACCGGCAACCATCTTGTCGCGTTGCCAGCGCTTCACCTTTGTCCGACATAGTGTTGCGGCAATGGCGGCACATCTCCGCCGGATCGCTGCCGCCGAAGGTATCACTCTTGCCGAAGGTGTTCCAGAGGCAATTGCTCGCGCTGCCACCGGTAGTATGCGTGATGCGCTCGGTATTCTCGAGCAACTGGCGTCGTTTGTCGAAGGCCCGATCACATTGCAACAGGTGCAAAGCCTGCTCGGTATGACGGCGGCGGCTGAAATTGATGCCCTGATCACTGCACTCCTCAGCGCCGACGTGACGGCCGCGTTACGGGCAGTCTATGCCGTGGTACAGCAGGGGGCCGACGTGCGTCAGTTTACCCGTGATCTGGTGGAGCGACTGCGGGCAGTGATGTTGTTGAAGGCCACAAACGATCGCACGCTCCTCGATGTGGGTGATGACGAGGTCGCGCAACTGAGCCGGTGGGCGGCCCAGGCCGATATGGCGACATTGGTTCATTGGATGAAACTGTTCAGTCAGCTCGATGCTCAGTTGCGAACAACGCCCTACGGTCAGTTGCCGCTCGAGGTTGCTGTGGTTGAAGCACTGCTTACCCCGGTACCCGCTGCTCAATCAACAGTACCGCCTTCATTCGTCACCCGGGCAAACCCGCAACCGGTACGCCCGCCGGTAACTCGCGAAGCCGGAATAGCAGTCTCTGCGGCGTCAACTCCAGAAGTGCATTCACCGGCGAAATCTACATTGCCGCCAGAAAATCTTGAACCACCACATGGATCGGTCTCTTCATTAGCAGATTCACCATCGCTTGAGTCGGCTATACCACCAGCAGAAAGTACGTCACTCTCGGCAGTGCCGCTTGCTGCCGATCCACCACCACCGCTCCCCGCCGCCTGGGCAGCAAGCCGACAGGCCCGATCACCAGCCGATCCTACCGTCGCTCGTGCTGCTGATGCAGATATGTCAGTGCTCGAGCAAGTCGAGGCTACTTGGGAAGAGATCAAACGTGATGTTCGCCCGAGAAGTCCGACGGTTCAGGCGCTCTTGAATAGCGCCCGCCCTTACGATGTTGAGGGAAACACGATCGTATTGTTAGTGACCTCCTCCTTTCACAAACAGCGCCTGGAAGAACCAAAGAACCGCTCGATCATCGAGGAGGTCTTGCGTCGTCGTTTGGGTAAACCATATGCCGTGCGTTGTACGATAGAAGAAAAGTCGGTAGAACCAACTGATCTACGCAGTAAAATCCGTGAAGCGCGCAAAGATGAGTTCGTGCGGGCCGCACTCAACATCTTCGATGCCCACATTGTCGATATCGAACCACTAGAACCAGAATAAACAGGACACTTGCTCATTCCATTGCCAGGTTAGGATCGCTCAGCAGATTTGGGCAGCGATACGTTTGCTGGCATTGGAATAAGTAATCCGTGTGGGCATCTGGGAGCGTGATCTGATGAGCCGCAATGTGTGGCTGGAACCTATTGTTTGACGCCTCAGTACACTATCGCCCCCGAACCCTACCGCTTGCGAGAGAACCCGCTCCTGAATGCGGTGAAAGGCATGATCGACAAGAAAAGGGGGCTGGCATGACAACTGGAACGGTAAGATCACCTCTTCACACTCTGCGAAGAAGTCAGGAACTTGCCGCTCTGAACACGCTGCTTCTCTCGTTCCGCTCCCATCTCTCCCTCCTCTGCCGGTCGATGTTTCTGTCAATCGAGTGCAAAAACAGAGGGACTACCAACCTGGCGACCCCTCTGTACTCAGCCACTTGCCAGACTTGTCCTGCTACGATACAACATCGTAGTATGGATCAAGACACAAACAGCCCGCCTGGTTGCGGGCTGCTTGAACATCATTCCCGGTCTGGCTGAGCGAGCAATGGCTACACGAGATTGAGCAGCTCGTTCGCCGTGCGCCGCATATCGAGGAAGACCAGACCCAGCTTGGCCCGACTCTGTGCCAGCGCTGTCAATACCGCTTCTTCACCGATAGCCATCAGGATAACGTAACCGTCTTCTCCTCGCACAAAGACCTGATCAAGTTGCCCGCGCTTCAACTCGCTGGCGATACGCTCACCAAGCGAAAGCATAGCCGCGCTCATTGCCGAAACCCGATCTTCTTCGACATCTGCCGGCAGCGCCGAAGCCATGATGAGGCCGTCGACGCTAACTACGGCGGAGGCCTCAATATCGGGTGTGTTCATCGATAGGGCCTTCAGATGCCGCACCATCTCTTCGGTTCTGCTTGCCATTCATATCCTCCTTAGAGGCCGTCAGCCAGTTCGGGACAAGAACGAAATAGTGTGGGCCTTAACACCAATTACCAATTAGTGCAGAACTAACATCTCGACGGCCTACACGTCGCTTATTCTACTACATCTTCTCACGAACGGCAACTAGGTTCGCCAACTTTTTTGCACTTTAACCGTTCACCTATGTCTGAGCTTTGTGATTATTGTAAGAGGTTTTGGTCAGTTGGTCAACTCTGTCGGCAGGTGCGTTCTGTTACCTCGTCAATCATAGAGTTCCGGCCCTGTCCTGCACAGTGCGACCTAGAGTCTGCGTTCCCAGTGAAACCCCACAGGGTGGCTATCGCTGTCAGCAGGTGTCTGATGTTTGTCGGCATCGCCCCGTAGGACCTTTGAGTCATTGCATACACGCTAAAGCTGAAAGCTCTGAAAAGCCTTGGCGGCGAACATTGTAATGTTTTGAAAGCTGAGAATAGCGGCGCGGAACGAAACCCACGCTGCTAAAAGCCTGATCAAAAACCTCGATGTCTCATTGGGCACGTACCGCATACCAATGCAACTATTTCATAAGGATCCCCCCTTCCTCGCCCCGTGTGAGAGCGGAAGGGGGGCAGGGGAGATGGTGGGGGTACCAGTTCCCCGCCAACGTTCCCCGAACCATTCTGGCGATGCCATATAGAGCCTCGTTCCATTACGACGGATGAACCTCGACGATGGATGCAATGCGACTCACGAGGAAGGGTGAGGTACCGACTCACCCCTACCGGTATCCACGACGATGGTCACGGAGCGCCGATCCGACATCTCATGTTGCAGCAGCAGCTTGGTCGGGGTGCAGCGCTTCTGAGTTGCATCCGTTACATCGTGAGACGGGTATTCGGATAGGCACTAAAGTTATGCTTTGGCCGTTCTCCTGCCGTTAGGGTGGCATTATTCGGCTGCGGAGGATTTCATCAGCCATGGTGACTGCCTGTTCGGGGGTTAGTAAACCACGCACTGCGCTGAGTTGCATATCGGCCAGCGTATGCCAAACCAGTTCGTTGGCAATCCGGTCAGCAGGCATAGGCAGCCCCCGTTGGGCTTGTAGTCGAAATGCACGGGCAGCAGCCAGTTGTACACTATCGACCAGGTCAGTATCATTGAGCGACAGCGCGAGCTGGGTTGGCTGGCGACCGGCCATTAATAATGCCCGCTGGCTATCCACGTTGATCATAAAGCGAATAAACGCCTGTGCAGCCGTCTGTTCAGCCGGATTGTTCAGGCGCACATTGAGTGCAATGACATCGGCCTGAACATACGGTTGCGGCACTCCCTCTTCATCACTCACCGCCGGGAGTGGGGTTACACCAAGCTGATCGTTCCAGATCGCACGATATTCAGCCTGGGCGTGGGCCCAATCAATCGTCATGATGGCTTCACGTGCCTGTAATGCCCGATCAACTAACACGCCATCAAGGGTCGCCAACAATTGCTCATCGTGATAGAGCTGACTCAACCAGGTTAACCAGCGCTCAGTGCCTTCACGTCCGCTGCTTCCGAGTACTACTGTTCCCTGTTCATCAAACACCCGCCCACCGAAGGCGTAAAGATATCCGATCGTCCGATCAAGCGAGAGGTTGTAGGCTAATCCCCACACCGGTGGATCGCGCTCACGATCGGTCAAAGCCCTGGCTGTTAACAGCAGCTCTTCGATACTGGACGGTGGTTGTAAAATATTTGCCCGATTGTAGTAGAGTGCTAGGGTGTCAAAGGTAATTGGTACGCCAAACAACACTGATCGACCGTCAATCGAAATACTGGCAGCGCCGACTGCTGTAGGCAAGAGACTATTCAATTCGCTCCCAGAGAGCATATCATCGAGCGAACGCAAGACACCATGTTGTGCCAATGCGCCGAGTGTATGGCTCTGAATAAGTACCAGGTGCGGCCCGCCACCTTCCCCAACAGCAGTCGTCACATCAGATGGTAAACTTACGGCCGGTCTGCTCTGGAGTACCACCTGCCATTCAGGATAGGCCTGATTAAACTGATCAACCAGCGTTTGTAAAACACGAGCCTCGGCTGCTGGCCACGCATGCCACAAACGGAGCACCACACGCCCGGTTGTTGGCGCAGGAGCGGGGGTAACCCTCACACAAGCAGTCTGCGTCAGCAACCAGAGGAACAACAGACAATAGAGCCAAAACCGCTGGTGCACAATGTCCTCGCTGTATTGATCGGGCCTCTTTATTATAGCAGGATGCATCTGCGCACGTTATTCATAACCGCTTGAAGCTCACCGGGCAACGTGTTTGCTGCCCGACAGTGACTGCCCTCACCCCCAGCCCCGCTCCCGCGCTGCGGGCGAGGGGGGAGCTGGTTCGTGAGATCGCCCCTG
>NZ_JPIM01000001.1 GCF_000735195.1 Chloroflexus sp. MS-G | reverse complement strand
TCACTGACGTGCCTGCTTGGTTGCGAGCGGCTGAACCGCAAACCAGTGATGTGCCTGCCTGGTTGCAGGAACCGTCATCAAGTACGGTTGATACACCTGACTGGTTAGTAACCGATGCAGCGACAGAAGCGGTACCGTGGTTGGAAGCAGCGTCAGCTCAGTCTGGTTCCGTTACCGAGCCACCACCAACGACAAGCTCAACCAGTGATGAATTCTTGAGTGGAGCTGACTTACCACCCTGGTTGCGAGCTTCATCTGAACGAGTGGCTGAGCCGGCAGTTACACCTTCATTAAGCTGGTTACAACGTTTAGGAAGTCGTGAGGCCGATGAGGGTGAAGCGGTTTTGGCCGGGGCTGAAGTGACTGTTGTGAAACCGCCATTGCCAGCCCCTGCTCGGCGTACTTCTGATCAGATAGCGGCAGTTACATTACTCGAACACCTGCTTCAATCACCATTACCGGTAACGATGCCCACCGAGCAACCGGCTGTCGCCCGTCGTCGTTTACCGGTTCTTGAACAATGGCTTGCCCTAGTTTTATTGCTTGCCATCCTCATTGGTCTGTTGTTGCCAGGTCTGACCGGAACACTGACGAATCAGGTGCAACCATCTCCAGCAGCAGTTGCGCTCCATGATCAGCTCGCCAGCCTGGGGAGCGAAGATGTGGTCTTGATCGCATACGAGTGGAGTGCACAACGTGTTGCCGAATTGCGACCACTCGAATCCGCATTGCTTGCCGAATTGACTGACGAGCGAACGAAGCTCATTATCGTTAGTACCGACCTGCAAGGAACTCTGCTCTCGTTTGATCTGATTGGGCCATTGCGGGCCGCCGGTTACAACAACGAGAACGGTGTGACTTTCGGCGGACGTGATTATGTGCTGCTCGGTTATCGGCCAGGTGGTGAACTGGCTTTGCGCAGCCTGGCCCTCGATCTACGCGCTGAATTGCGCCGTGATTACACTGGTCAGGATGCAACCGCAGGCTTACTGGCGACCCGACCTGATGGCACACCTCGAATTGAGACGTTAAACGATCTGGCAATGATCGTGGTTCTCGCCGATCAGGTACAGGATGTACAGGCCTGGATGGAACAAATTCACAGTGCAGCCCCAACCGTGCCGATTGCATTCTTGCTCCCTCAAGAGGTCTATCCACAGGTCCTACCGTACCTGCGTTTACCTTATGTCTACGCGGTAGCCGGTCAGCGCGGTGCTATCGATTTACTGGCCGCAGGAAATGCTGACGAAAAAGCAACGTATGCCTATTCCTATCAGACATGGGCAACACTGGTGTTTATTGGTGTGCTGGTGCTGGGAATGCTGATCGTTGGGATTGGTCGTTTGTTCCATCTGGTAAGAGGTAAAGACCGATGGATATTGCAATAACCTTCATTCCAGTTGTTCTGACGCTGCTGGTGTTTAGCCGTGTGATCGGTGATACACCGGCTTTTCGGCTGGTGCAATATCTGTTTGTTGGCGTTGCACTCGGTTACGCTTTCGTTGTTGTTTATCACCAGGTGCTGCGACCGGCTGTTGTTGATCTGGTTGCGGCCAGTGGTCAACCAGCGCTGGTTACCTGGCAGTTGATACCATTTGTGTTGGCAGCTCTGTTGCTTACTCGTGTCAGCGGCCAACAGACCAGTTCCTGGCTGGCAAACATTCCGTTAGCGCTGGTCTTTGGTGTTGGCGCAGCACTGGTTGTCGGTGGTGCGATAGCCGGTACGATACTACCACAAGTACTTGATTTTACTCGCGCAGATTTCTCGTCGCCAGTAACCATTCTCGGCAGTATTGTGCTGGTCACTGGCTCAATTGTCACATTGCTCTCGTTTTCACTGACACGCTCGTCTGATCCGCAGCGACAACGCCAGATCGATCTGGCAGCTCGCGTAGGACGGTGGGTGTTGTTACTGGCATTTGGCTTCTTCCTGGCCGGTAGTGTGAGTTCCTATCTGACTGCGCTCAATGAACGACTGCTCTTCATCATTGACTGGGTACGCGCTGTTTCAGGAAGCAGTTGAACATTCCCTACGCACCATTCTCGCCATAAGGTGAGCAAACGTCTGTCGAAAACAGTCCAGTGCAGGGATGGCAAAGCATACTTACACAACCTCTTGTTGCAAATCAACCGCAGAGGACAAGGTGCATAGCATGGCAGACAATGTGCGGGCCATACTGGCAATCGAAATCGGTAGTCTGACGACCAGAGTTTCACTCATTGACCAGGTCGATGGCGAAAGTCGGCTGATCGGTCAAACCGAGACTCTGACCAGCCGTGAATTACCGTATCAGAATGTGTTCTTTGCGGTGCAGGAAGCAACTGCACAACTCGCCGAACTTACCGGTCGGCAGTTACTGCACGAAGGGCACTTGCTGATGCCACGAACCATTACTGGTGACGGTATTGATAAAGTGGTAGTGGTTACCTCAGCACTCGAACCGTTGCGCGTGGTTGTAGCAGCAATTGCAACTGATGTCTCGGCACGAAGTGCGTTGCACGCTATTCGTGGGGTGCCGAATGTCGTGTTAGAGGTGATCACTCTGGATGATGTCTCACATCACCCAACCAGTAGTGTCCAGTCATGGATTGAGCGTCAACTTGAAAAACTACTTCCACTCTTACCAGACGTGATCATCTTGACCGGTGGTATTGAGGGTAGCGCCATTGAGTCGATGAAGCGGCTGGCGCATCTGGTTAATCTCAAGCTCTCTTTCACCGAAGCCATCAAACAACCGTTGCCCACAGTTATTTATGCCGGTAATACAGCCGCAGCATCAACCGTTCACACGATCCTGAGCCGACACAGTTGTGAGTTGATCAGCGTAGCAAATGTACGACCAACGCTCGATCAAGAGAACGTCACCCCATTACGACAGGCATTACTGGCTCGCTATGCACGACAGCTTACCGATTTGCCTGGCGTACAGCAGTTGGCAGATTCTGAAAAGAGAACGCTACACACGATTATTGAAGCGCAATATGTGATGACGCGCTTCCTGGCCGAGCGACGACAACAGCCGGTCTTGTTTACAGATGTTGGTGCGACAACCACCACGCTGATCGCTGCCGCACCAGATCACGTAAGTGCTGCAATCCACGGGGTTTGTGGCACCGCATTCGGGGTCAGCAATTTGTTATGCGAAGTTGGCCCTGCCGCAATTGCCCGTTGGCTACCATTTGCGATTGAAGAGCAAGAACTGATCGAACGAGTATTGCAGCGAACGTTACGCCCACAAACAATGCCCGTAACCCGCGAGGATTGTTATCTTGATCTGGCGATTGTGCGCGAAGCATTAGCTTTGGGAATGGCTACGTTGCGCGAGGGACAGCCAGCTCTGACCTACAGCTATCTTGTTGTTAGTGGAGGTGCGCTGGTTCACGCCCCTCATCCTGGCATGACCCTGCTGGCGATCCTCGATGGTTTGCAGCCAGCGTATGAACTACCAGGCCTCCTGTTACCGATCCATCTCGACAGTCTGGGGCTGCTGGCGGTATGTGGTGGCATAGCAGCGCACAGCGCCGACGCGGCTGTATCGGTTTTTGATCACGATTTGCTGACGAATACGCCATTAGCAACCTGCATTGTGTTACAGGGTGGCAATCGGTTCGGCGATCCGATCGCTGAGATTGAACTGATCACTGTTGGTGGTGGTAGTGAACAAATCCAGGTCCGCAATGGCGATCTGCTCCGCCTGCCGTTACCGATTGGTCGTTATGCACAGGTAAAGGTGCGACCACGAGCCGGTGTGCGTGTCGGTAAGGGTGCCCCTGGCGAGGCGGTCGAGAGCGATCCGGCTGAAGTGCACGGCAGCCTGCTCGGCCTGGTCGTCGATGCACGAGGACGACCGCTTGCCTTACCAGAAGATGGTACGGAACGCCGACGGCTTCTCTGGTCATGGTTGCGGGCAGTCGGTGCTGAGCACAGCGATAGTCCGTACCCTGAACCTGTAACCACGTTACCGGAGATGCCGATACCGGAATCAGTGATAGCACCTGTACCAGTTGTCGCCAGGCAACGACGAAGCTGGTTTGGACGCCGGAAACAAGGGCAAACACCGTCGGAGATGACCTTATCACCGGCAGAGACATCACCGGCAAAAACACCCGCTGACGATCTCGATGAGCTGCGCCAGAAGGTCACAAAATCTGCGCGTCGGAGTTGGTTTGGTCGGCGCAAATCGTAATAGCGTTGTATATCAAGGCTTTTCTACGTTTCCGGCAGTGGTGTAGCAAAGAGAACAGAGGTAGCGGGATGAGTGGTTTTCACCCTCCCGCGAGTGAGGGTCTGAGGGAAGAGCAGAAACTCGTGGTTCTGATCAGGCACTCAGCAGGGGCGTCGGCTAAAGTGGCGAGAAACGACGCGCCTCATCAACAATTTGGGCTGTTGATGAGGCGCGATCTATGGCATTTCCAAGATGGTTCAGGGAACATTGGCGGGCAACTGGCGCCCTCACCATCCCCCCTGGTCCCTCTTCCACACGGAACGAGTAAGGAGGGGCAGAGTGTGGCTGGCGTGAAAGTATGTTGGCTCCCCTCACACAATGGTCGCACGAGTACGGGACGTGCCCAACGAGCAATCTGGGTTTTGATCAGGCTCTGAGAGCATGATGGTCGGCTAATGCGCCAACCGATGAGTTCCCACCATAGACCACACAGCATGGGACGGCGGCCAGCGCCTTGCGAGAAACTGGGTAGATCGGGAATCCCCGTCCGCACATGCATGAGTCCAGGGTTGAGAACATTGAAAAGCCCTTCTATCTGACACTGCACAGCACACACTATTGTGACCTGTGGTATACTACTTTCGTCAATTTTCGTCAGGCGAGAAGGCGGTGTTACGATGTCTGTGATTATCCAACTCTGCAATATGTACAGCGATTTAGCTCCTCGTCATAGTCATCGTCGCCGTCGTCGTAGTCAGCCAGTCACACGATCTGGCTAGCGGCGCCTGCATTCTTGTAAGGATTGTTCTCAGGCCAGCTTGCCAGCGCAGGCTGGCCTCTTTTATGTAGTGACCTGTAAGTAGCGAAGGAACATATGACCCACTTGTATTTGATCCGCCATGGCGAGTCGGTCGCCAATGTGAAACCAATCGTAGCCGGAATGAAAGGTGACGTCGGTCTTACCGAGCGCGGTATCGAGCAGGCTAAACGTCTGCGTGATCGTCTGGCCACCAGTGGAGAGATCAAAGCTGACGTACTGATTTCATCAACATTACCCCGTGCCCGCCAAACTGCCGAGATCATTCAACCGGCCCTGGGAATTCCGATCATCTTCGACGATGAAGTGCAGGAATTGAAAGTCGGTGAAGCCGATGGCATGACAAATCAGGAAGCCTGGGCCAGGTTTGGTGTTCCCGATTTTGACCGTTACCCGCTCCGACCACTTGCTCCCGGTGGCGAAAGTTGGGGCGACTTTACGCTGCGCGTCAGTCGTGCACTTACCCGCATTACCAGTGAATACGAAGGGAAGACGATTGTCATCGTTTGTCACGGCGGTGTCATTGATTGTTCGTTCATCCACTTTTTCCGGATGCCGAGCCTGGTGGTACCACCGATTGATTTTCATACCCGTAACACCAGTATTACCTGGTGGGAACGGGTAAATCGGCGTCATCAACAACTCTGGCGGCTCAACACGTACAACGATATTGCTCATCTACAAGGAATTGGTGCAGTTGAGTCGGTTCGCTGGGAAGACACCCATCCCGCTGCACCAATACCAACCGAGGAGTAGGAACGCATGATAACATTTCTTGCTGACGGACACGCTACCAGCCCACGAGGCTGGCGCGCCGCAGTAGCGGCATGCGGGATTAAATATGCCGATCGCGATGACCTGGCTCTGCTGGTTAGTAATTATCCGGCAACAGCAGCCGCGGTGTTTACCACTAACGCAGTGAAAGCCGCACCGGTACGCTACGATATGGCACTTATGGCACAAGGGACTGATCTGCGGGCAGTTGTGATTAACGCCGGTAACGCCAATGCCTGTACCGGCGCCGATGGCGATGCTGCGGCTGTTGCGATGGCGCAGGCTGTCGAGCAGGCGTTAGACTTGCCGCCGCGCAGTACATTTGTTATGTCAACTGGAACAATCGGTGTTCCTATGCCGATAGAGAAGATTGTGCGCGGGATTGCAGTGGCGGCCCGGCGACTGAGTCCTGAGTACGGACCGGCTGCGGCACGTGCCATCATGACCACCGATACCCGCCCCAAACATTGCGCTGTAACTGTAACGCTCTCTGGTGGTCAGGTTATTACGATCGGTGGCATGGCTAAAGGTGCCGGGATGATCCATCCCAATATGGCAACCATGCTGGCCGTTGTCACCACTGATGCGACCGTACCAGGGCCAGTCCTCGATCAGGCGATGCGGCAGGCGCTCGAAGTGAGTTTCAACAGCATTAGTATTGACGGCGATACCAGTACAAACGATACGTTGCTCGTTATGGCTAACGGGGCCAGTGCTGCGCCGCCCATTACCGATCTTGACACTCCTGACGGTGCTGCTTTTTGTGCCGGTCTGACAGCGGTTTGTCAACATCTTGCCCATGCCATTGTCCGTGACGGTGAAGGAGCAACCCGTTTTGTTACGATTACAGTGCGTGGGGCAGTCAACGATACCGAAGCTAAACTGGCAGCAATGACCATTGCCCGTTCACCATTGGTGAAAACGGCGTTGTTTGGCGCCGATCCCAATTGGGGGCGAGTGTTGTGCGCAATTGGTTATTCGGGGGCTACTGTTGATCCTGATCGAGTCGTGCTCTCGTTTGGTGGTATGCGGGTGTTGGAAAATGGGTTACCGTTACCGTTCGACGAGCAGGCTGCCCATCAGTTGCTCGATGTCGCCGAGATCACGATTGATGCCGATCTCGGCCTTGGCGAGGGCAAGGCAACAGTGTGGACGTGTGATTTGAGCTACGACTACGTGCGGATCAACGCCGCATACCGTACTTGATGCCGGGAAAAGATCATGGATCTCGCCGACTGCCAATCGATTGCGCGTGAACTGTGTCAGCGCCTTGCCACAGCAGCGGACGTTGCCATTGTGGTGGCAGGGATGATAACGCCCGCAGCACCGCTTACCGATTTTGATCCGATTGAGTTGTTGCTCATCACGGAGCAAGCACGGCAACGTCCACTGCACAGTTTCATGATGCGAGGTGTGCCGGTAACGATCCATCCTATCGCCGTCCCTGATCTGGAAGCGGTCTTGCAGGCACCCGATCTACGCTGGCCGCAATGGTTGAGCTGGCTGGCGCAGGTACAACCTGTGATCGGTACGGCTGAACAGGTACAGGACTGGTTATCACGAGCCAGGGCGTTACCAGAACGTGTCTTTTACCAGAGCATCATTCCGTATCTGCCGCAATTGGTATTCCAGCGTTACAGTGAATTACGGGCAGCTACCGTGCGGCGTCAGGCTTCGGTGGCAAGATTGCTGGTGTCTGAATTATTGATGGAAATGATCAGCGCACTCTGTTTGATCAACCGTTGTTGGACCACACAACAGCGATATGCTGGTCTGAACGAGAGTTTTTCTTTCCCGTTACAACCGCGTGATTGGCCGCAACTGGCTCCTGCACTGATCGCAGCGCAAGAGCTTGATGAGATCGGACGGCTGGCCGGCACGCTGATCGGGAATTACTGGCAACTCCTGGTACGTTGTAGCCTACAGATCGAAAACTACCAAACGATTGCCAGTGCACCATTGTGATACGAAAGAGGAGGATTGTCGATGGAACACCGGCTCTGGGGAGGACGGTTTAGTGAACCTACGGCGGCAGAGATGCGCCGCTTCAACGACTCATTCCATTTTGATGTGCGTCTGGCCGAGGTTGATATTGCCGGTAGTATTGCCTGGGCCGGTGCGCTGGCACAAGCTGGCCTGATCAACGAGACCGAACATGCCGATCTTATCCGTGGTTTGGAACAAGTGCGAGCTGAATTCGCAAACGGTACGTTCGTGGCCGTAGAAAGCGATGAAGACATTCACACCGCTGTCGAACGTCGGCTGCGTGAACTGATCGGCGATGCGGCGCTCAAGCTTCATACCGGACGTTCGCGTAACGATCAGGTCGCTACCGATATGCGTCTCTACACCATCGGGATTGCCCGTCAGCTTAACCTCCGTTTGCGTGATCTGCAACTAGCGCTCTTGTCGCAAGCCGAACAACATACTGCGACGGTTATGCCAGGCTATACCCATTTGCAGCGCGCCCAACCGATTACGTTTGGGCATTGGTGCTTAGCTTATGTTGAGATGTTTGCCCGTGATCGGAGCCGTCTTGAGGACGCGATTCGTCGCATGCGTGTGCTCCCACTCGGCGCAGGTGCGCTGGCCGGCAATTCGCTTGTGATCGAACGTGAGCGGCTTACCGAATTGCTCGATGAATTTGATGAATTAGCGGCGAACTCGCTTGATGCTGTCAGTGATCGGGATTTCGTTGCCGAAATCCTCTTCGATTGTGCTCTAATCGGTGTCCATCTCAGTCGGTTGGCCGAAGATATTATTCTCTATGCCAGCGCCGAATTTGGCTTTCTCGAACTGGCCGACGCCTACAGTACAGGCTCAAGTCTGATGCCACAAAAGAAAAATCCCGATAGTATGGAGTTGTTGCGCGGTAAGAGTGGTCGCCTGTTGGGAAACCTCGTAGCATTGCTTACGGTATTGAAGGGACTGCCGCTGACCTACAACAAAGACATGCAAGAAGACAAGGAACCACTCTTCGATAGCTTTGATACACTCGATCTTGGGCTACAAATAGCAGCAGCGGCCATTGCGACAATGAAGGTGAAACCCGAACGAATGGCAGCAGCCCTCGATGATGCGATGCTCGCTACCGATCTGGCCGATGAACTGGTACGCCGGGGCATTCCCTTTCGTCTGGCGCATAGCAAGGTAGGACGATTGGTGCAGCGGGCATTGGCGCTCGGCGTAAGCTTGCGCCACTTGCCACTCTCTGAATATCAGGCCATCGAACCTACCCTCGATGCGAGTATCTACGCAGTATTCGACATGGCGCGTAGTGTAGCCCAAAAATCGAGTTACGGCGGCACCGCGCCCCAGCGAGTACGTGAGCAATGCGCACGCTGGCGCGAATTGTTAATGCAGAACGACTGAGTCGTACCCCGATAACAGATGGAGGATTACAAAAACAGCCATGACTAGCCCATTGTACGCACCTCCGGTAAGTTTACCGGTCCTTCACATCCGACCCGACGCTGCGGTTACCATTCGCCGGGCGCGAGTCAGCGATGTCCCACGGCTATACGAAATTATCAACTACTACGCAGCACGTGGCGATATGCTTCCCAAGACGCTCGATCAGCTCTACAATCGGGTACGTAATTTTAACGTGGCCGAGGCCGATGGTGAAGTGATCGGTTGTGCTGCCTTGCACATTACCTGGGCCGATCTGGCCGAGGTGGTCAGCGTTGCAGTCCATCCGTCGTTCCAGGGGCGCGGGATCGGTCGAAAATTGGTCGAACCACTCTTCACCGAAGCGATGGAACTAGGCATTCCTACACTCTTCACGCTTACCTTGCAGGTTGGTTTTTTCAGTGCGCTGGGATTTCGCGAGATTCCCAAGTTACGGCTCCCGCACAAGATCTGGCAAGATTGCGCCACGTGCTTTAAGCAAGATCGTTGCGATGAAGTAGCGATGATTCGGCAGTTGCCGTAGGTGAGAGTCGTTATCTCAGCACCTAGTGACCAAACATACGCTGGGTTTGAGTGAAGCGACAAATTATCAAAGATACAGAAGTTGCACAATTCGGGAAAGCCCATTATACCAGGGGTATCAGTTATGCTATACCCGACAATCGTGCTGAAAAAAGAATGACTTCACTGCAAAAAGGTGATCTTCTCACCACAGAGACCGCGGAGATCGCAGAGACTAAAGATAATTTTATCTTTCATTGAACATAGGGTTGTGAAATTTTTCTTACATGCACCCAATGGCCAAAAATTATTCACAAATCTTAGACGCTCTGCGTGCTCTGTGTACTCCGTGGTGAGTTTTTGCAGTGGACTCAAAAATGAAATACGCGCAACATACCTGATCATTGTCAGCACGCGGGCCAGAGGCCCGCGCACCCAGGGAATGGGAACGAGAGGGGCGGATTTGGAACCTACCCCCAATGGCGTGCTGAGTGTTTCGATATTTCTACCCAATTCCATCAAGACGCGGGCCAGAGGCCCGCGCACCCAGGGAAAGGAAGCGCATTTCAGACACATCAGACACACTCCGCGAGCTACTTCTGAATGATCGGAAGATAACGTACTGCTGGCACAGAGACGGTTTGCGTCGCTCCACCGTAGACTAATCTCGTGCTATTCTCAAGCAGCTCTACATTCGTGATCCGTGCAACATTACCCACTGCACCAGCACGTAGCAGAATCGCTACCTGCACCTCATTGCTAGCAGGAAGATCGACAATATTCCAGCTTACCTGTCCGCCGCTTTGTGTGCCACCATCGCTGATTGCCACTACCTCAACACTATCAGGCAGATCCACGACTAACTCAAGATTAGTCAAATCGGCGCCTGCACCCTGACCAAAGTTAGAAACAGTAAACACAACTGGAAACGTCTCACCGACTTCAATAAATTGTGGCGCTTCAGAGCGTACAAATGGCAACGGCTGATCGATCCGCGTTACAGTAGCACCACGGGTATTGTTGCGGATAAGCGATCCACCATTGGCTTCGACCCGATACGTATCGGCAACAACATTCGCAGAAGCCTGAACCTGGTAGGTAAGAGCGATAACATCTCCTGGAGCGAGACTACCAACCGACCAGGTAACCTCACCAGTGCCGCTGTTGTAAATACCGCCATCACTGATGCTGCCCGTTACCAGCGTAGCACCCGTCGGAACAGTCGAGAACACCTCGACATCACTCAGCGTCGTTGGCCCACTATTAGCAACAAAGATCACGTACTCAAACGGTTCATCCGGTGCTGCCGCTGAGAGATACCATAGGTCAGGATCAAACATCTGTAACTTCCAAACATCAACATGAGGCTGGTTGTTGATCTGCGCAGTAATCCAATCGGCGAACGAGGCAGTTTTAGCGTACACACCGGGGAAGTTCGGCCAGGCACAACCGATTCCAAAACTAACGATACCGGCATGAAGCAAGCCACCAGAGCCATCGGGAACCATCAGTGGCCCACCGCTGTCACCCTGGCAGGTATCAATCCCGCCGGATGGATACTGACCAGCGCAAAGGTGCAACGATTCATTCAACCCACCACTGTAGCGCTCATTACACGTCGCTATGTCAACAATCAGAATGCTGGCCTTATGAGCCACGTCAGGAAAATCAAGCCCTGTCTGTGGTAAGCGATTACCCCAACCGGCAATTTGGGCGGTTGTACCTGCTACAAAGCGAGCTGCATCCGCCGGAGTAGCAATCTTGATTGGTGTGATGTCGATCACCGGATCGGCCAATTGTAACAAAGCGACATCGTTGGCGAGAGTCACTCCCGCAAGGTAGAGCGGATGAGTAATAATTGCTGCCACGATCTTCCGCTGAGCTGCGGTCGCCTGTGACAGGTCTTGCTGACCAACCAGCACCTCCACCTCCGTTGGTGCAGCTATAGAAGCTACACAGTGAGCTGCCGTGAGCACCCACTGCGTCGTTGTGAAATCACCGCCATCGTCAATCAGTGCACCACCGCAAAATGCAAACGCCTCATCGGTAATCGACGCATCGAGCAACGCCACCAGCCACGGATAATCACCCGGTTGCACCGGTTCACCGCCAACAATACTAAGTGTTGGCGGTGGGAGTGGTCGCGATGAGGCAACCGATGGCAGCAGCCACATCACGATCAGAGCGAACAGGATCCCCCTCCAGAATAGTTTTCGCATGGCATCTCCTTATCATTCCAAAATCATGTAACGTTATTGATTTTAATAATATCAAAAGCAACGTGACTTGTCAATGAAAGGAATGTCATATTGCGACCATTCCTGCATCCAGCAGTATCCAAAACGGTAGATCAGGCTGTTGCATCGATGAAGTAAAAAAGTGGTATATTAGACGTGAGCTTTTCCATGGTTAGCTCTAGCAGGAAAATTGGGCAGAAAGGCTTGTTTCACCACAATCTTACTAGCGCCACACGGGAGCAACCGAGAACCGGTACAACCCTGGAGATAAGCACGTAAAGCAAGGAGACCACGTATGAGTCCTGATTTTGAACGACTGATTGGTCGGGCAGTCCTTGATCCAGACTTTCGCAAGCGGCTGCTTGATGATCCTGATGCAGCAGCGAAGGAAGCCGGTCTGCAACCCGATCCAGATGAGATGGAGCGCCTGCGCAAAGCCCTAACCGATCCAGCTCAGCGGAAACAGCTTGAAGATATTGATCGGCAGATTGCTGCGCCGCGTTGGTATTAGGGCATGTCTGAAAATTCTGACCATTTAGTCCATGGTTGTATCTTTTCTTGTTCTCCTTCCCCCTCTTATGAGGAAGGAGGACATAAACAGGTACAATCGCAAGAAGAACAGCCTAGAAACAAACGCTTTATTGCGGATTCAAAGACAATGATACTGTCTATCTTAGCCTAATAGCACGTGCAGACACAGACAGTATCTCTGAACACTTGAGGACATTCCCTGATTGAGGCGCATTTCGACGAGCATCTGTAAGGAATATGAATTTGCATGACATCCAATCACTTAATGAACTGTTGAAACAGCTCGATACGGAAAGCGATCAAATACGCTTGCGTTCAACCTTACAAATACTTAACCGGATCGTACTAACCCTTACCCTGTTAGCACTTCTTATTATGCTTGTTCCACCGCTCTCAACTATAGATTCTTATATTATTGTTTTCCTTTCAATTGCGGTTAATATTCTGATTGAATGGTTAATCCAGAGAGAGCGCACGAACGTTGGTTCATATATTTTTGTAATTTGGACAAATTTTGGTATTATTATTTTTATGATTTCGAACGCCATTGCACGAGAAATGGTTAATATAATTCTGTTTGCAGAAACTATACCGTTGTTTATTATCTTGGGCAGTCTATTATTAGGTTGGAGATTTGCAGGTATTATTATGGCAATAAATCTAATAATAGTCTTTTCTGTTTTCTATTGGTTCTTCACTACAACGGGAACATCACGAGGTGTGTTTGAAGAAACGACTGGGCTATTTATACCAGTTTTAATCTATTCCGTTCTTGTTTGGGCGGCAATTTCATTTTACCAATATTATCTAACCGCTTCACGTCATAAATTGAATCAGGCGCGGACAAAACTCTTGCAAGACCAAATACTTCGCCACGATCTGGAAATCGCTCATATGCTTCAGCAACGCCTCTACCCATCGGCACCACCACCGATAGACCATATCCAGATCGTGGCATATTCGGAGCCGGCCCGTGAGACGAGCGGAGATTTCTACGATTTTGTGCGGATGCCCGATCAACGTTGGGCCATCGTTGTGGCCGATGTGACCGGTAAGAGTATTGCTGCCGCAATGGTGATGGTCATGGCACGCTCGATTCTCCGCGCCGCTATCATCAACCACCAGCGACCGGAAGCAATTCTGCGCGCTGCAAATAGTGCTCTTTGTGCCGATGGGATCGATAACCAGTATGTCACTGTTTTTCTGGGTATTCTCGATTCGCAAAACAATACGCTCCAGTTTGCGACTGCCGGTCACCCTTTTCCATTTCTCCGTCGGAACGGTCAAATCCAGGAGATCGGTTATGGTAGCCTGCCCCTGGGCACACGACTGAGTGTTGATTACCGTGAGACAACGTTGCAATTGCAAGCAGGTGATCAGATATTTCTCTTAACCGATGGCTTTTTTGAAGTACAAAATGCTCACCATGAAATCTTCGGTTTTGACCGTCTGATGAACCTTCTTGATCAGGTCGATCCGAACGATCCGCAGCGAGCAATGGAACAACTCCTGGCGACTATCAATCAGTTTTGTGGTCAAGTTGAACGAAGTGATGATATGACTGCACTGATCATTCAGGTGCTCCCACGAACGTATGCTGCAACTGCTACCGTCTGAAGAAGACTACTGGCAATCTGTGTCAGCGCAATTGATGACGTTGATTGAACCGCTCCCCCCAACACTCCGTCAGCCGCTTGTTCAAGTGCTCGACAACTCGATTCATCGTCTTCTCACTCTCTGGCCTGTCTGGTTGTCGTCTTTGATACCTCTTCCAACATCGAGCCGAGATCGGCTCGCTTTAGCAACCTTATGCGGTGGTTGGGCAGCAGCAATCCGTGATGCGTGTCTCGATGGCGAGCTAACCCACCTGGCTGCACCACTGAGTCGGGCATTGCGGCGCAGAGCATGGTACATGTTTGGGACGCTGGGCATCGATCTGCGATTACTGCTAGAGTTAGAACAGCGCATGGTTGCTGCATATCGAAAAGAACTTGCCGCCCGCACGGCTACCGGCTGCTGGCAACCAGCACAACTACGGCTGTTAACAGCACGTTGGGTTTGTGATCGAGCTGCGGGCTGGCACGCTGTGCAGCGTGCTCATCTGATGCTGGCCGGTGTGCTGCCAGATCACCCGCTGACCCTGACATTGACCAACGCACTTGATGCACTGATCCTGGCCCGTCAGCTCGGTGATGATGTTTCTGATCTGGCCGATGATGTTCGCGCAGGCCGAGCCGGTTGGCTTATCCGACTCATTGCCGAGGAAATCTGGCGGGCTGAGGGCAAAGCAACGCTAATCGAAGAGCAACGTATCGTCGGACGCTGGCTGCTTGATACAACGCTACGTCAGAAAGTGGTACGCTTCCATGCAACGTTATGTCAATATACAATGCAGGTATTACAACCCTACACCGGGTACATTCCCCGACTGATTGATCTGGTTAGCTCAGAGCGAGATGTCGGACCGATGATAGCAACCATGAACCTGTTAGTACTCCCACACTAGCCGCTCGCGCCATTGGTTAATCCGTTCGTCACTATCAATACACGCATCTAGCGCAATCCGTGCGTGGGTCAGGGCACTATCGCGGCCAATGAGAACTAACCGGCAAAGCGGAACCGGTCGCTCTTTGATTCGTAAGGCACTGCTATTCACACGCCCGGCAACCACATGCACTTCATCAGCCCACGGTGAATCGGTACAGTAAACAATACCTTTGGCACGAAACAGGCCTTGTTCGGTAAGCTGGCGTAAGGTTTGTTCCAACATCGAACGGCATAACGGCAGATCGGCGTACCAGTCGATAGCGGCAAATTCGCTGTGCTGGTGCGGTAACGAATCCGGGATCGAACCATCGTAGCGCGGACTGAAAATCAGTTCAGGTGCGACATCGCCATACACGGCTGAAACAATTGGCGCACGCCGATTAATTGAGCGCAGCCGTTCATCGAGATGTTGCCGGGCCTGAGGAGTCACCAGATCGGTATGCGTCACCAGGATCAGGTCGGCAAGTTGAAGCTGACGCATTGTTAGTGGTGAAACAGCCATAACACGGTCAAAATCGGCTGCTGAGACGAGGGTGACTAGTGTATCGAGCGGAACATCGGCGGCTCGCAACTGGCGGATCAGGGCACCCGGTTCAGCAAGGCCGCTGGTCTCGATAGCGATTGCCGCCAGCGGACCACTGTCGATCAACGTTTCAAGCGCAAGCAAGAGATCACTCCCTGCCACACAACACACGCAGCCACCCGTCAACTCGATCAACGGTACAGCACCACGCTGCGCCAACAACGTACCGTCAATTCCCAGCGCGCCAAATTCATTGACGATAACACCGATACGACGATCAGCGCGTTCTAACAAGCGGCGCAGCAGCGTTGTCTTGCCACTGCCGAGAAACCCGCTGATCAGCGTAACCGCCGGAGTTGTCCACTCACTTTGTATCGGCATAACCGGTCAATTCCACGTACCCTCGACCACGCATGCTGCCACTCACCTCAACTGCACCCTCCCAGTAGACGACAGACGTTGGTAGTTCCTGGTCGCGTAGCGCTGGCGTCACCTTAAGCTCGATCCCATAACGCGGAATGCGCATCTGCCAACCAGAGGGGTACACTGCCCCACTCCGTGGACTACGCCAGGTTTCAGTAACTTCCAGCTCTACATCGCCAGGGCCAAGAATAATTACGGTATTATCGGGGAGAAGGAGGCTACCGCCGACAAACGGTGATGGCTTACCATCTGCCGCTCGAAGCTGGTAATACATTAGATCGTGACCACTCTCAAGCTGTAAGGCAAACCAGTCCCAACCGACCACCCCCTCTTCGAGCGCGCTGGTGCCCCATTCGCGATCCATCCAGGTTAGACCATTCACGGTATATGTCACAGAGCCGATCCGAATGGTACCACTGCTCACCATGCGCGTCAGTGAATAGTAAGCCGATGCGTTGCCAACTTGCGAACCCTTCTGACTCACGCCGGCATTTCCCTGTAAGACCGGTGGCCGACTGTTGACCGCCACCAGATCGAGGGCCACATCATCTTGGGCAGCGCGGAGCCGCATCGTCATACCTTCAGGTCCACTGCCTTCTACCGACCAGTCATTCAGAAAGACGTGGAAGGGATTACCACTGGCACCCGCCAACCCTACTGCGGCCCGACTAAAACGCTCGAAGGCATAGAAGCGTCCCCCATTAATATCACTGATGGCAAAGTGAGCCATGTAGACTTCATTGGTCGCCCATGCCGAATCACGGGCCGGCAGGTACGGGCTGAGCGCTCGTCGGAAGAAGGTCAGTTGGAAACCAAAGCGCCGTCCGTTTTCGGCTGTCAGATTACCGGTATAGTACCACCACTCAGTTTGAAACGTTTGATGCGGGCCGTGATCGGCAGGAAAGATGAAAGGTCGTGGTTCAACAACACGCTCAAAGCCAGCGATGTCACCGGCATTCACGGCCTCAATTGCGCCAATGGTAGCCTGAACGACCGGTCGAGCTGGTGAGCTACAAGCGGTGAGGAATGTTACGGCGATGATCAAAATCCATTTTGCAAAAGAGTGCATAACTTTTCGCTCGTTGTAACGGTTATATAAATAGGAAGTCTCTTTAGTAGTGTACCACGGATTGATGCAGATACTCGGGATTGGTCGCGAAATGAGTGGGTAGCGGTACGCTCCGCTACCAACAGTGGCTTGCTGTCAATCGGGAGAGATAGGGGTTCTTAGAGCGTGATTAGAACCTGGGCTTTTGCTGAGGCTCGACCAATGGCATCTCCAGAATGGTTCGGGAAACGTTGGCGAGCAACGCATGCAGCTCTTCGAGGCCATGGAAACGGGTAGCAACGGTTTCAGCGCCGGTGCTGCAGAACACGCCTGGCGCCCCCCACCTTTCACCCTGCCCCCCTTTCTTTCCCACACAGGGCGAGGAAAGGGGGAACGTGGGGTGGCTGGAGCGAAAGAATGTTGATACCCTCACGAAATGGTCGCACGAGCACGGTACGTTCGCAATAAGAAATCCGGGTTTTTGTTCAGGCTCTCAGGTACGATCCGCAGCCAGATGCGGTGGAGCATAGCCAGACAACTCAGACAGCGTGCCACTCGCTCACATGCAGGTGCGGGCCAGAGGCCCGCATTCACAAGGAATGAGAGCATTATGTTTTCAAAGGAGTGTATAATGAACCCTGACGATGATGCCCGTGTCCTTGTAGTTATCGTGCCAAAACCGCACGACCTGGAACTAGTACGTACCGCAGGTTGGTACCGACTACCGCTGGCCCATACGCCACCGCAACTCGCCGCCGATTACCTGGCCTTTTATCAACCGGCCTCATTTGGTCAGGCGCGCTGGCAGATTCAGTACTATGCCGCTATTGTACGTTACCAGCTTGTACACCGCCGTGATCTTCTCCCAGCGGAGGCAACCCACCCACGAGCCGGAGATCGTTATTACCGCATTGACGTAGGGCCGCTACAAGAACTCGAACGACCGGTACCATCGGCACGTTTACGCTGCATCACCTTTATTGCGACTACCTTTGGCCGTTTACGGCAGGCAATCGATGTTACCGATCTGTTCACCCCAACACCACCGCCAGAGGTATGGGGTGGTGGTTTAGCCGGAAAAGTAATCACCTAGTCGGTCAGTACGCGCCAGCGTAATGTTTGACCGGCAGCGAACGGCACGACATCACCGTACCGTGGTGGTACCGTCCAGGGGTCTTCAACCAATCGCACCTCGCGCTGCGGTGGCTTCAACCCATGAATACGGCAAGCATTACCGCTCACAAAATCGGGCAAACGGTCGAGCGCATGATGACGCTCAAACAGTTCAACCAGCATCGGCAACAGCACCGGCGCCGAAAAGACACCGGCAGCACAAAACGCCGCCTCCTTGCGCTCAATCGGGTGCGGTGCCGAATCACTGCCAAACATCAATTTAGGATGACCAGACAGAGCTGCGGCCAAAAGTGCATCGCGGTCTGACGGTCGTTTGGCAATTGGTTTACAGAACAGATGAGGTTGTAGCAGACCACCAGCTACATCATCAAGGGTAATCAAGAGATGGTGGAGCGTTACTGTAGCAAACAGGTTCGGGTAGCGGTCAAGTAATTCGAGCGCCGCAGCCGTCGTGATATGTTCCATCACAATTCGTAGACGGGGGAAGGTCTGGGCCCAGCGCTCATACACCGGTAAGAATTCAGTTTCACGATCCAGCACAAAACCGTGGCTTTCACCGTGTACAAGCAGGGGAATCCCTAACTCTTCCATAACAGCCAACGTCGGCTCAATTGCCTGCAAATCACTGACCCCACCAGTACTATTCGTGGTCACGCCCTCAGGGTAGAGTTTGATCGCAAAGATTCGCCCACGTAATGCGTGCAAGGTAGCGGCATCGTAAGCGCGGAAAAAGAGGGTCATCAGTGGCATAAACGGATACGACGCCACTGCAGAGCGTATTTCGGCCTCGTATGCCGCAAGCCGATCAAGATTATCGACCGGTGGCACCAGATTCGGCATGATCACCGCACCGGTAAACTGAGCCGCAGAAAATGGCGCCACCAGGCGGAGCATCGCTCCTTCGCGTAGGTGTAGATGCATATCAAGGGGAGCAAACAGCGAAATGGTCATAGACGTTTTCCTGGCTGACGTGGCAGACGCAAGCGTGCTGCCACAAAGCGATCATGAGGAAGATTGATTGCAGCCGTGATCCGGCTAATTTCGGCGCTTTCAGCGCCAGAAAGTTCACCGTCGGCAAGCGCAACCGCAAAGAGTGCGTCGAGAAATCGTTCACGCTGCTCGACAGTTGTTGCGTCGGCAAACGCCTTGGTAAGACGAAAAAAATCGAGATTGGAAGCGCTCTCAGTCAAGGCTATTTCAGCGACCAACGTTGCCCGAGTATGATCCAGATGCCACCACTCTTTGAGGATGGTCACAATACGGTCGTGCTCTGCGGGAGTCACCTGATCGTCAACACGAGCAATCAGGGCAAGGAGACCACCGGCCAGCGTTAAGACGTGCAATTCATCGCGGTCTATCCCAAGTGCGTCGATGTCCTGCCCCAATCGCATATGTAAGGCATAGTAAATACGATTACGGAGAAATTCCGGCAACAGTTCCTCACGATTCGGACCAGGAGCACGAATTCCGAGTGCAACCCGAAAAGCCCGTCCAAGCTGATGCAGCAAACTCTGGCTACCACGCTCCAGGGCATACTGAATCGCTTGCACCACTTCACGTTCAACCGGCGTCACTACTCGATCCGCAGCCACCAGCCGCTGAATCGTGTGTAAAACCATCTGACGTTCTTCCGACGTCACAATCAGATCGCGCAGATCATCGACGAGGCGTGTGCGTTCAGCCGCTTCAACTGGTGAAGAGAGATACATTTCCAACTCGGCCCACTCATCGGCGGTCAAGGCGAATTGACCGCCGGTTTGACCAAGTTCGGCCAGCAACCGTTTGAGATCGTTGATTTCATCAAGCGAGAGTTCGCCATCGGCCCAGGCTGCTGCAATTATCACTTTCGCCAGGGCCATAACCAGTGGATGTTTTGCCATGACAGTTCCCGATGTTCCCCAAGAGCGATAATCATTGGATGTTTACGCTTGTGCGACGCGACCGCTGAGCGGATTTTGTCAGCACAGACCTCGAAAGAACAGGTTTGCCACGTTTTCGATACCTGTACTGCGAAGTTCCTCAATACAGAGGATGAAAGCTCCTGTATTTTGAAAGACAGTACTATACAGAAGACTAGAAATATTGTACAATAGCTAAGAAGAGATTATCTACCGGTAAAGAGGCCGGTCACAGCAATGTCGCTCGCCCGTTTGGGTAGAGCGACGTTTGACATTTAAGGAGTAACACCATGCAATCTCAACCTCGTTGCCCACGTTGCGATCAGCCGCTGGTACCAGAAGGTATGTACCTCCGTTGTACGACGCACGGTCTCTTCTTCCGCTACGGCCCCCGCCGGTTGTTAGCCGCACCGATGACAGTTGAACGACACGAGCCATTACTACCCTGGCAGACGTTGAGTGAAGAACCTGCCAGAAAATTATCGCTACCAACCTCCACCACCGCCGCGGCCACCAAATGAACCACCACCACCACCGCCGCCGAAAGAGCCACCGCCGCCGCCACGGCTACTCCATTCACTTGAATCCGACGATGAACTCCATGAGTAGCTATGCCCCCAACCACCGGTCATATTCCCCAGCCGTATTAGTGTTGAGACAATAGTATCAGTAGCCTGGGGTGAGATAACCGGTGGTTGTAGCGTGTTGAGCAAATCGGTTGCTGCAACATCAATGTCCTGCGCTTCACGCAAGGCAGCACGTAATGCTTCTTCACCATTGATAGGTAACCGAATTTGGTGAAACCGTTGCCGCAATGCCGTAATTTGCCCCACTACTGCAGATGACCCCCCCAGTGGCGATGTACGTTGTAGTTGAGTAATGCGGTTCAACTTTTCACGTACCCGCTGCAAAACCTGATTGAGTTCAGCACGTAACGTTTCTAAACGCTGTACTTCGGCATATGCCTGCTGGTACGTCGTGGTTGCAGCCTCGGCCAGAGACTGGTACTGTTCAATCGCTGCGGTCAATGCCTGCCGACGTGCCTCATCTTCGTGGATTTCAGCCTGCTGGAATAACGTGTATGCCTGTTGCAGCATTGTTCGTACCTGCTCAAGCTGTTGACGGACCGCTGGGGAAAGATCGGCATCGTGAACAGCCACGTAATGCACCAGTTTTTGCACTTCATTGGTTGCCAGTTGCTTTATCTGCTGTGCACGCTCACGTAAGCGAGTGGTCTGCTCAACTTCATCACGGGCGCCGGCCAGCGCTTCATCGGCCAGGCGATCAGCTTCTTGCGCGGCGCGAACCAGTTGTAGCCAATCGGGTTTTGCTTTGGCTGCTTCGGCCTTCGCCGTCGCCAGCAGAGCTGCCGCCTGCCTTAGTAGAGCATCAGCATGAGGACTGACATCAGGATTATGGGCCGCAACAAACGATGTTCCATCTGCAATCGACCGTTCTGCCTCGGCTAGAAGGTCACGGGCGATAGATCGGGCTTCTTCCAACGCACGAAGCCGATCGGTAATCGCCGTAATCAGCCGCACCGCGTGATCGAGTTCCTGCTCGGCAGCATCAAGATACGAGCGCGCAGCCAGAAATTCTTGTACTTCCATCGTATTCGCTGTTCGCGCCTGCTTCCAATGCTCAAAAGCACGTGCAACGGCTGCCTCTGCCTCACTACCGTTTCCACGAATATCAGCCCAGGTGCTCTCGGCAAATTCATCAACCAGATCAAATGCCTCGCGCCCAGCGGCAATCAATTTTGCTGTTTGCGGGCCACGTGCGGCCAGCGCTGCAATACGACGTTCGTTGTCAGCCCGAATGGTCGGAAGATCAAAGCCTTCTCGCTGCGCCCGTGCAAGCGCTGCTTCAGCTTCTGCGATTGCAGTGGTTGCCGCTGGTATTGTACCTTGCTGTAACGTATCTGCCAGTCGATCCAGCGCTGCTCGCGCTTCATCGAGGGCTGCGTGACATGCTTCCATCCGATAACCCTCAGCGGCCAGCGCCTCTGCGGTGCGGCGGCCTTGAGGAATAGCGGCTCGTACAGTTGCATACCGGTCGAGAATGTCAATCAGGGTCTGTCCGATTACCGACGCCTCTTGCGCTGTGTGGATTGCCTCAGGAGCCTCTAATCGCTCTAGGGCCGCTTCTGCCCGATGAAGAACAGACTGAATCGGCCTGAGCACGGCTGCATGATCGGTTAATTCCTTCCCAAACTGAGGCAAGCGCTCAGAGACGTCGGTCAGGACTTTTTTTGCGCGTGCAACATCCTCCTGCGCCTGACGCATCAATGCTTCATAATGAGCACGCCGTTGATCAAGCGCATCAAGGTAACTGGCAACCTCTGCGGCCTTTGCCTGTAGCTGTTCATAAGCGGTTGCTGCTCTCTCTAACCGCTGCACCGATGGCTTTGCTTCACGTTCCAGTTGCTCGCCAATCTCGTCAAAAGCGACTTTTAAGTCGGTAAACGCTTTACGCACGACCTCCTGCATCTGCTCTAACTCGGCTACCGCTGCTGGTGGATACGAAAGACGGTCAAACTTCGCCTTCTCGAGCGAACTGTTAAATCGTTGCCCAAGCTGCACGATCAGGGTGCCAATCCGTTCACGAGCATCACGCAATCGCCGCTCGGCAGCCTGACGAGTCTTTTGGCGACGGCGAAGCTGGTACACACCGACACCGGCAGCCGCTACGCCAGCCAGACCCAACCCGCCGATCACGACGGGGGTTAAATCGGTATTGATGGTAATCCCGCCACCCGGACGTGGCGGATTAACGATTGCAGCTTCAATGGCCGTTAATGCACTCGTTACACCGCGCGTAAAATCGCCATCTGATAGACCAGGGTTAAGTTTATCGGTACGGATCAGCTTGTAGTTGTCATTGACTGCCAGCGCGTCGCTCCATTCGTCACCGAACCAGATCGCACTATAGCGATCATTCACTGCGACGTAAATGGCAATCAGCGTCGAGCGCACAGCGCCATCACTACGAGCCAGGCCGTCGGCGATGAGCCGTCGTTCAAAATCAGCTTCACCACCGGAATCAACAACATACACTGCTACCTGTGCTCCACGGCGTAGCAGCGGGTCAGCAGCGGTCTGAACGGCAGGTTTATTCAGACGACCAGCGGGATCGAAGATCACCAGCTGCCCCTGCGCCCATACCTGCGTCAGGAATACTAGAGCAAGCACCACCCCGATCCACCAGCGCAATGCGATTCGCATGCCCAATCTCCTCTCTACAGCACCTTTCGGTCAACAGGTGTGAGCATTTAAAAGACGATGAAGCGGTGAGCAGACGATTTCACAGCACGCTTCATGCTCTCCTCCTTTTTTACGCTGAAATAGCGGCTGACGTTGCATAATTTCATGGGCGTGGAGAACCACTGCCTGGATTGGGTAGGTCACGGGCATCTGCGGGCGGTGTCAAACGAACAGGACGGTTAATATCACTCAACCGGACATCAAGGACAAACGAAAAAGGTTGAGCCTGCCCTTGCGGATCAGTTGCCGTACCATCGAACGTGATTGTCAACTGACGCAGATAGCCATCTGCACATACCAGTATGCGAGCAGAGGCTTCGGAAACGGTACTATCGGGCAACTGGGTAGGTAAGCCAACTGCACCTAGACTGGAAAAGAGAGCGGTCGTAGCGTCACGGTCGCCCAAGTATTCCTGACATTGCACACCATCTTGCTCGACGACTGCCCCAGCGGTGAAGCGGCTGAAATCGGCACCTGAACGGCTAACTGCGCTTAATGTCGTATCAACCTGCGTTGGCGGGGTAGCGATGGCACTCTGTTCTGGCGTTAGTCGGTACCAGACATCATCGGGCGCACCGAGGAAGGTAAGCGGCCCGCGCACATAACTGACACCACCAACCGTCATAGCCTGTAGGCCACGGGTCACATCGGCGCCGAGAAACGCTGCCAGAAAACCGCGCAGTGTGAATGAAACATCGGCGCCAGCAAACTGCCCATCGAGAGTCAAGAGATCGGTTAGATTATTCCCCAGATTAAAACCTCCAACCAGACCACTCCCACGCAATGACAGTTGCATCCGGTAGGTATCGATATTTGCCGTCTGCCGAATTGCCGCTGGAATTGCCGTGCCTGCCGGTTCTGCGACGGGTGTTGGGGTTAGGGTTGGCGTTGGTAGTGGGGTTGGAGTCGGTAACGGTGTTGGCGATGGCACCGGTGTCGGAATGGCTGTCGGCGATGGCGTCGGTGTAGCAGGTGCACCACATCCGATGAGCAGCACTGTAATCAGAACAAACACAAATAGACGCACAAAACCGTCCTTTCTGCTCAGACGCATTGCCAGGAAGGCACGCAGGGCAATGCGCATGCTGATTATAGCAGTGGCTAAGCAGAGATCGCAAAGGAGCGGGTAAAGAAGGAAAAGGTGAAGTACCCTGCTTCATTCGCGGTAGCAGTTGCGCTCAGCGCATAATCGCAGTATGATATGACAAACGTATGCGCAGACAGGAGGCGAGCGATGGATCTCTGGATTATGATCGGTATCGTCATCTTCGTCTTTATTGGTCAGGCCATTTTGTGGTCGTGGGTCATTATTCGGCGCAATCAAGTAGCTCCCGACGTTAAAATCTTTAACTGGCGTGAACTGTCACAGGCATTCGATCGCTGGCTTGAAGAACGGCAGCGGCGGCGGCAGCGACGTTCATTCTAGGCCTGAACGTGCGAGGAATGTCTGCATCATCCGGCAATCGTCGGTGCTCAGGCCTGATCAGCCCCTTTCTGCATCATAAAGAACAGAAAGGGGCAATGGTCATGTTCTTCGCTACCGTCTATGCTCCAGCTTTCAGGCGGCTACCCGATCCCACTTAAGGGCAGAGGCAAGATCGGCGGCAGTAGTTACCTCTGACAAATCAATACCAAGCGCAACAATTGTCTGAGCAACTTCTGGCCGGATACCAACCAGCGTAACGGTTGCTCCCAGCAAACGAGTAGCCTGTACTAGTTGCATCAACCCTGCAGCAACTGTCGTGTCAACAAAGGGCATTCCGGTAATATCAATCACCAGATGACGGGCGTTCGTCCGATCAATTGCCTGAAGCGCAGTAGCCTGAGCCAGAGCAACTCGTTCCGCGTCAAGCTCGCCGACCAACGGCATAATCAACGTCTCGTGGGTAACGGGCAGTACCGGCATACTCAAACCACGAATTAGCTCACGTTGACGTTCATTCTCACGTAACAACCGTGACTGCTCGGTCATTTGCCGTTCCACTTCAGCCAGGGCCTGCTGTAAATCAGCCGTTCGTTGCGCAATCCGTTCCTGCAATCCGTTACGCTCTTGCGCAAGTGCTTCGTTCATCTCACGCAGTTGAGCAATGACACCAAAGAGGCGTTCGTGGAAAACCCAGAGCTGAAGCAGCAAAATTGCACTGATACCTGCTACTCCGGTGAATTGAAACGGCAACACCAGCGGTTCCGGAATCGGTGGGAAGAACTGCACTTGCGAACCAACGACCATCGTGGCAATCACCGCAATCCACGCTACGATGAGTAAGCGCTTGAGGATTGCGCCACTTACAAAGGGAAGCATTGTGACAATCGCAATAATCGGGCCAAATGCCATTAATGGCGCCAAATCAGGCAAAACAATAGCACCCAGGAAACCATACAGGGTCAATGCAACAAAAGAAGTCGTTAGCGCGATACGGATCTGACCACTTTTCGCCTGCCCCCATGCCTGTAACAAACCAACCACCAGCACCCAGTCGAGTATCATCAGCGCGACCAGGGGGGTGGTTTGCCAGATCAGGGCAGATACCGTAGCAATGAGGGCTACTACCCCAACAACCCCTGCCATCCATAGCAGGAATTGGCGGAGCTGGCGACCCTGTTCAGGAGATAGATGAGCAATTGTTGTTTCATTCATGTCCGAATGCCCTCTATAACACTGCTACGCCTTCATATGCTACCATATTTTCACAAACGTATAACATTCAACGTTTCGTTTCGTCCTAATCCATCGTCAGCCCACCATCGACATCGAGCGTTTCGCCAGTAATAAACGCGGCTTCTGTTGAGGCCAGAAAAACGACTGCTGCAGCCACTTCAGACGGCGCTGCAAACCGACCCAGTGGAATGAGACGCTGTGCCCGATCTCGTAATTCCGGCGTCATCGCGGCAAGGAGTGGAGTTTCGACCGGACCAGGACAAACAGTATTGGCAGTAATCCCAAACGGAGCGAGTTCCCGAGCCAACGCTTTGGTCAATCCAATCGCACCTGCCTTCGCCGCACTGTAGGCTGCACTCCCAAGAATGCCACCACCACGTTTACCGGCAACCGAAGCAATCGTAATCAGGCGACCATAACCTGCTGTAATCATCGCCGGTACTGCGGCACGGCATGTATAGTAGATCGCCGTAAGGTTGACATTCAACACGCGGTGCCACTCTTCTGGCGTTAAATCGAGAAACGGTGCGGTGCTGAGCACTGCCGCATTGTTGACCAGAATATCGAGCCTACCCCACCTGGTAATCACATCCTCGATTGCCGCCGTCACCTCATGCACAGCAGCGACATCGACAACCACACTCTGCGCACGTGGACCGAGTTGAGCGGCCGTTTCAGCCACTGCCGCAGCATCACGGTCAAGCAACGCAACATACGCCCCATGTTCAATGAGAGCAGCGGCAACAGCACGACCAATCCCACGTCCGGCACCAGTCACAATGGCCATTCGGTGATGAAGATCAAACATAGGAGACCTCGTTTGCTAGAGCTGACACTGACAGGAACATGGTACGTCATCAGCCATCTATTTGGCACCGCGATAGCAATCGGAGCGATACGACGGAAGAGGATCTGCTGAAACCTACTGTGACAAGAGATCACTCAGCAGACGCGCTGAGAACAACAGTTGCCAGGAACGCACAATCCTGATATACTTGGTACAATTGTTCGGATACTAATCAATGACCGGTCGCGACCGGTCGTTGCCTTGTCAGAGGGAGAATGCCGAGATGCAGTTACTCTACCTCGATCCGCGTCAATTAGAGATTGACCCAACCGGTGTCCGTGAAGAACCGGGTGACATAGCCGGATTAGCAGCCACTATTGCCGAGTACGGCCTGCTTCAACCTATTGGCGTGACCCCAGTTGGCAATGGGCGCTATCGCGTCGTCTACGGCGGACGTCGGCGGGCTGCCGCCATTCAACTCGGATTAAGTAAAGTCCCGTGCATCGTGCTTGATAATGACGACCCCGATCTATTGTTACGTCAACTTATTGAAAACGTCCAACGCCAGGACCTCAACGACATCGAACAGGCGCGGGCATTCGCACGTTTGCGCGAACATATTATAGCCACCCGTGGCAAATTACCTGACAGCGAACTTGATGAAGCTGTTGGTCAGGCAGTTGGTCTCGGAGCACGCACGATTCGGCGCTACCTTGGCCTACTAGAGCTGCCTGAAGAGGTCCAGCAGATGATTCGCCGTGGCGAGCTAAATGTCACTCAGGCCCAACATCTGCGCCGCATCACTAACCCGAAAACGCAGATCGATCTGGCTCGATTCGCTGTTGAAGAGGGTATGTCAGCCGCCGAATTAAGTCGGCTGACCACCTACTTTGCGGCCAACCCCAACCTGACCCTCGAAGTGGCGTTGCAGGCGCTCGAGCAGGGTGAGGAACTACGCACCAAAGCAACACCCACGACTAGTAGTGGCGGCCCGTTACACCATACACCAGCGATCACGGTCGAACTTCCTGATCACGACGATAGCTGGCAAGATGAGACGGACACCGACGCCGGCGCATACCTGACGGTCGACGAAGAGACGATTGAGAACCAGCCGAAAAACAAGGCGCGTGTCTTCCGCATTCGCTCACTCGACCAGATGGTTGATGAAAGTGATCGATTGGCACGGGCCGTACACGACGGCGATCTCCTTAAGTGGATCGAACGTGATGAAGGGGCTGCCTTCAAAATACGATTGCTGTTACGTCAACTCGAACGTTTAACCCATACTTTACGCGAGATTGCTCAACAGTATAACGTACCGCTTGATGACGAGTGAGGCATCATCAGAAACCTCCATCGTTCGCGCTCGCCGTGCTGATCCGCAGCATCAGGTTGGCTCCGGTAACCATACGACAAACCGCTATCCGACGATGGTGTCGGTGCGGTTTGCGAACTGTGCCTCCGCAATAGTTTTCTGCACCCGAAACGAGCCTGATTTGAAATCTGGTTTTTTGATTGGACTCAGAGCATTCAGGGTGTGTCTGAAACATACTCCTGATCACCCGCGATGCATGCAACGCATGCTAGATAGCGGTTTGCAACGTCCTCAGTGACCGTTCTCCGGAACGTGACACTGCGGCCTCCCTTCTTTCCTTTGCTACAAAGAGTGAGGAAGAGGAGCTTGAGGCATGTTGGGAAGCCACCCCTGCTGATTCGGTAACAGGTATGAACGACGAGGCAACGAGGGTCTCCGTACACCGTCGTCGGAGTGAGAAGCTACACGCATCCGCACACGCTGCGGACAGATTGGAAAGCCCCTTTCGCGCTCACACATCTTTTCACGTTTGGCCATCGCCTCTACTGGACAGAGGAAGAACGTAGAAAAGCACCACCTCTCTTTTACATACCCTTGACAAACGCTTAAACTCATGCTACTGTTAAAACCAATTAGTAATTCCTTTTAGTTACAGATACGGTCAATGAGCGACCAACCTCATCCAAAACGTAATCGCCCGCCGTCAATGCACGACGTTGCGCGACTGGCTGGTGTTTCGCAAACAACAGTATCGTTTGTGGTCAATAATGTCACAAGCGTAGCAATCAGTCAGGAGACGCGCGACCGGGTCTGGGCGGCGATTCACGCGCTCGGCTGGCGACCCAACGCTATGGCCCGCAGTCTGCGCACCCGCCATTCGCAGACATTAGGGTTAATATCTGACGAAGTTGTTACCTCTCCATACGCTGTACGCATGATCCTAGGTGCGCAAGAAGCAGCATGGGCCAATCGACAGATGTTGTTGGTCGTTAACACCAGCGGCCGTAGTGACATTGAACAAACAGCCCTTCAATTTATGCTTGAACGACGGGTTGAGGGCTTGATTTACGCAACGATGTATCACCACGAAGTGACACCGCCAGCCGACCTGAAGCTCGTATCGACGGTATTGGTGAATTGTTTCGTTGCCGACCGCTCTTTACCGGCAATCATTCCCGACGAAGTGCAGGGAGGATACACCGCAACGGAAGCGTTGATCCGGCGCGGTCATCGCCGTATCGCCTTCATTAACGAAATCATTCCGATGCCAGCCCTTTTCGGTCGTCTAGAGGGGTATCGGCGTGCACTTGCCGACTATGGCTTGCCTGTCGATCCAACACTGGTGCGAAGCTGTCATTCTAATGTACGAGATGCCTTTACCGTTACCCGTGAGTTACTCGAATATACCGAACGCCCAACCGCGATCTTCTGTTTCAACGACAAAATGGCAATGGGCGCTTACGATGCCATTAAACGGATGGGATTACGTATTCCGCAAGACGTAGCCGTTGTTGGTTTCGACAATCTCGAGCTGATCGCGGCTCAGCTCTACCCACCGTTGACTACCGTCGCACTACCACACTACGAGATGGGACGACGGGCCGTCGAATTACTCCAATCTCTCCCGGCAGGCGAAAGCCTCCCGCCGATTCAGCATTACATCCCCTGCCCATTGATCGAACGGGCTTCGATATAACTGCGGTTTGTTGCCCGACATTTCTGGCAACTCCACGATGAAAGGAGGCACTTCTGCAACAATCACTTGTAAGACGATGGTCAAAGCCGACTACTATCTAATGGAAGGAGAAGACACCATGTCCCGTTCACGCTTGAGTCTTTTGATCGCTTTGATGGTTTTGGTTAGCCTTATCCTGACTGCTTGTGGTGGAGGCACAACCACACAGCCAACCGGCAGCGGTAGCACGAATCAGACTACTGGTAGTGAAAAAAAGCGCGTTACCATTCTCGGTGCATTCGGTGGTGGTGAAGCTGATGCCTTTGAAGAGGTTATCAAAGTCTTTGAGGCAGCAAACCCCGATATCGATGTGGTATATACCGGTGTCAATGACTTCGATACCCAAATTGTTGTGCGCGTACAGGCCGGCGATCCACCAGACATCGCCGGTTTCCCCCAACCTGGTGGTGCAGCCCGTCTGGCCGCCGAGGGCAACCTGGTTCCACTCTGGCCAGAGATAATCGCTCAGATTGATAAGAACTACGCACCATTCTGGAAGGAATTGGCAACCTTTGGTGGCACACCCTACGGCGTTTTCCATCGCGTGAATGCGAAAGGATTCATCTGGTACAACAAACCGGCTTTTGAAGCTGCCGGTTATACGGTACCAAAAACCTGGGATGAATTAAAAGCGTTGACCGAGAAGATGAAAGCGAACGGTCATACGCCATGGTGCGAAGGGATTGAGTCAGGTGCCGCAACCGGCTGGAAAGGTACCGACTGGATTGAAAATATTATGCTACGCACCCAGACCACCGCGGCCTACGATCGCTGGATTTCTGGTGAACTGCCCTTCAGCTCGCCGGAAGTCAAGCGTGCCTTTGAAATCCTGGGTGAAACCTGGTTCACCGATGGCAACGTCTATGGTGGTCGTCAATCGATTGTCCTGACCAATTTCGGTGATGCTGCGACTTTCCTCTTCACTGAACCACCGAACTGCTGGCTACATTTGCAAGGGAGCTTTGTGACCAACTTCTTCCAGGATTCGGTGAAGGCCGATCTTGACAACAAAGTCGGGTTATTCGTGATGCCACCGATTGACCCAAACGTCACTCCGGCGCTCGAAGTAGGTGGTGATGTCTTCGTTGTATTGAAGGGTCGTGACCGCCCAGAAGTTCGTAAATTCCTGGAGTTTATGGCTACCGGCGCTGCAGCAGACCCCTGGATCAAGCTCGGTGGTGGAGTCTTCCCTCACAAAGATCAGAATCTGAGCCTCTACCCAACCGCGATTGAGCGTCAGGTTGCGGAAGCAATTCTTGCTGCGCAGGCTGCCCGCTTCGATGCCTCAGATGCTATGCCTGCAGCAGTGAACGCTGCCTTCTGGAAAGGTGTGACTGATTGGGCCAGTGGCAACCGTGATCTCGACACGGTTTTAGCCGAGATTGATGCAGCACGCAACCAGTAGCCATCTTCCATTACACAATGGCGGGTAGCAATTACCCGCCATTTCCCTCCGGTATTGATGTGTAGCGCGGTGACATGACCACGCAAAGGAGGACTTTTCATGCGACCCAATCGCGAAATAGACCGGTTGCCAGAGATAGGCGGCATTGGCGTCTTTCTCTCAACCACGTTTGGTCGTCTGTTGGTTTCGCTCTTTGTACCAGCAGTTACATTCATTGTCTTGTACCAGGTCTTTATCTTCCTGCGCGACACCCAAATCCCCCAGTGGATGACAGCCATCATCGCTATTCTGTGGGGTGTTGGTGGCGTATTAGCGCTCTTCACCCTCTCGAACTACCTGATCGAACAACTTTCACCGGCCTGGCGCAGACGTCTAATCCCCTTTGTTTTTGTTGGGCCGGCACTGGCTATTCTGACCTGGTATCTAGTATTACCGACAATTCGGTCGTTTATCGCCAGCCTGTACGATGCACGTGGAATCAATTTTGTCGGGCTCGACAACTATATTTATGCCTTTACAAGCCAGGAGATGTTGCAATCGTATCGTAATAACTTCATCTTCTGGATGATCTTTGGCACCGGCATGAGTGTCGGCTTTGGCCTCCTGATAGCCGTCCTCGTTGATAGGACACATCCAGTCTTTGAGACGATCTGCAAAGCGCTGATCTTTATGCCGATGGTCATTTCCGGAGTTGGGGCATCGGTGATCTGGAAATTTATCTACGAATATCGTCCAACTGGATCGACCCAGATCGGATTACTCAATGGTATCATTACCGCATTAGGTTTTGAGTCACAAGGATGGCTGCTCTTACAGCCCTGGAACAACCTCTTTCTGGTCATCATTATGGTCTGGTTACAGACCGGCTATTCAATGGTTATTATCTCTGCTGCGATCAAAGGTATCCCTTCGGATTTGCTGGAAGCAGGACGGATCGATGGTGCAAACGAGTTCCAGATTTTTCGTAACATTATCTTGCCATCGATCCAGGGAACACTGATTACGGTGACGACAACGATTATTCTCTTCACCCTGAAGATCTTTGATATTGTGCAGTCGATGACCGGAGGCAATTTCGGCACTCAGGTCATTGCCAACGTGCAATTCGTACAACTGTTCCGTCAGGTCCATAATGGTCGTGCAGCAGCAATTGCAATCATTTTGCTGCTCGCAGTGTTGCCGGTGATGTATTACAACCTGCGGCAGTTTGGTAAGCAGACGGAGGCCTTCCGATGACGACCACGACTCTGGCAACACCACGTCGGCGACGACGGTTTCGGTTTGGCACTTTTATGGTATATGTTGTGATGATCATCATCACCCTCTTCTGGATCACGCCAACGGTTGGCTTGTTAGTAAGTTCGTTCCGCCCGGCCGATGATGTGAAGACGAGTGGCTGGTGGACAGTAGTCATCAATCCCGATAAGGCACGCTTTACCCTCGACAACTATCGCACTGTTTTAGGTTTACCAATTCCTGGACGATCGTCACCAACCGGAAGTAGCCGAGTCGGCATGGATGTAGCGCTCATCAATACGCTGACTGTAGCATTACCATCAACGATTATCCCTATCTTGATTGCAGCGTTTGCTGCCTATGGTTTTGCCTGGATCGATTTTCCTGGTCGGCGAGCGCTGTTTATTCTCGTTGTCGCCATGCTGGTTGTCCCCCTTCAGATCTCGCTCGTCCCCATCCTGCGCGATTACGTAGCCCTCCAACTCGGCGGTACGTATCTCGGTGTCTGGCTGGCCCACACCGGTTTCGGTCTGCCATTAGCTGTCTATCTCCTTTACAATTATATCAGCACCATTCCACGTGATCTTTTCGAGTCAGCATTTCTCGACGGCGCAACTCACTTTACCATCTTCACTCGCCTGATCCTTCCACTCTCTACACCTGCCCTGGCTAGCTTTGCCATTTTCCAGTTTCTCTGGACATGGAATGATCTTCTGGTGGCATTAGTCTTTCTTGGCGCCGAACCACGAGTACAGGTCGTTACTCAACGTCTGTTAGGCTTACTTGGTCAGTTCGGTCAGGAATGGCATTTACTCACTGCTGGGGCATTTATCTCAATGATCGTGCCGCTGATTGTCTTCTTCTCGCTTCAGCGTTTCTTTGTGCGCGGCCTGATGGCCGGATCGGTGAAGGGTTAGGCGTATCCATCGATGAGAGGAATCTCTATGACGGCAGATCCGCAACGTCCGCGCTACCATTTTCTCCCACCGGCAAACTGGATGAATGACCCAAACGGGTTAATCCAGTGGGGAGATACTTTTCATCTATTCTATCAATATAATCCTGCCGGAGCGTACCATCGCCAGATTCACTGGGGACACGCCACCAGTCACGATTTGGTGCATTGGCAGCACCAACCGCTTGCCCTTACACCAACACCGGGCGGAGCCGACGCGGATGGGTGCTGGTCGGGTTGTGCTGTTGATGATCATGGTACACCAACACTGATCTACACCGGATTTCGCCTTCCAGATGAGCAAAAACCCTGTTTAGCCGTCAGCTATGATGGGTTGCAGACCTGGCAAAAGTGGCCGACACCGATCATTTCCACACCACCGCCGAACCTGGATTTGCTCGGTTTTCGTGACCATACCGTCTGGTACGAACACGGCCTCTGGCACATGCTAATCGGTTCTGGAATTCGCAACCAGGGTGGCACTGTTCTCCTCTACCGTTCACCTGATTTACGCCATTGGGAGTATGGCGGACCCTTGCTCATTGGTGATGCAACTCAGTTTCACCCAATCTGGACGGGTTTGTTCTGGGAGTGTCCAGACTTTTTCACGCTTGGTCATCGGCAGGTGTTGGTCTGTTCTGTCTGGGATCAGCGACCTTACTACACCATCACAATGATTGGTGATTACCAGTATGGTCGATTCACGCCACATACTACTCACAAACTGGATTACGGCGATACCCACTTCTACGCTCCGCAAACGATGCTCATTCGCGACGGTCGGCGGATCATGTTTGGCTGGATGATGGAAGGACGTCGTGAGGCAGCAATACTAGAGGCAGGTTGGGCCGGTGTTATGACCCTACCACGCGAAGTACGGTTCACCGATGACGGTCAGGTGGTTACCTTACCTGCCAGTGAAATTCAGCAACTACGTCAACGTGAAGTGCATGTTCCTCCGCACCGGGTTATGCCAAATGAATTACATTGGATGCCGATTCGAGGGGCACAGCTTGAGATAGAGCTAACGCTGCATCCACCGCAACGCGGAACGTGTAGCATCTTGCTTCGGGCTAACCCTGATGGCAGTGAAGCAACCGTGTTGCGTTACGACTATCAGACCGCAACCCTGACGCTTGACCGACGTCGGTCAAGTCTGACCAGTGATGTTTGGCGTGACGATCATCACGCACCCCTTGCGCTGAAAAAAGATGAACCGCTGGCGTTACATATCTTTCTCGATGCCTCGGTTATTGAGGTCTTTGCGAACAATCGACGTTCAATTACGAGCCGTATCTACCCTGTTCACCCTGACAGCCTGGGTATTGCGATAGCGACAGAAACGGATCCGCTCGACGTACTTTCCTTCCGTGCCTGGCAAATGGCTGATATCTGGTAAAAACGATAGCCGGACGCGCAAGAGGCTTGCGAACCCACATGTCAATGTTGACAATAGAGGGTCGGGTTAAAACTCGCCTTATAGCCTGCTCATAGCTGACTACCGATTGGGTTTCAATTGGGCTTCTACTACGATTAACAGACACATTGCTACATTCACGTCGGGAGTGTAACTATGGTTCGCAATCACAATACTCGCCGCCGCCACGCGGTTTACAAGGCTTCGACTTATAAGAGCCTATCCCACTATATCACGACGGATGAACCTCGGCGATGGGTGCAATGCAATTCACGAGAAGGGGCAAGGCGACGCCTCGCCCCGGCAAGTATCCCCGACGATGGTAACGAAGCGCCTATCCGACCTCTCCTGTCGCAGCAGAAATCGTTGGAGCACTGCGCCCATACATTAGCATGAGACGGGGATTCGGATAGGCTCTAAGAGCGCATATCCACGTCCATCACGCTCAAATCTCACTCTTCTTCTCACACTCCGCTGTGCTACGATACCACTACACCCATCAACCTTACCAGGGAGGAAACCAGATGACTCAACCTCCTACCACGCCACCACCAGCCGACGACCTCTTCCACTACGGCTGGCGCTTCGTGCGCAACCAACACCCGACGACCTGAACGATCTCGAACAAGTCCCACTTACCCTCGAAGACGTGTTGCACCCGGAAGTGAGAGATTTTCATCGTGCATGGTGATCGCCACACAACTAACCGCCTGTACCTTACCGCCGTGTTGCGGGCACAGCTCGAACCAAACGGCCAGGCCATTATGCTGAGTAATGTGCGGGTGGTGTGGGACATCCCCGATCTGCGATCGCATGGATCAGACGTAATGGTCATTTCCGGTCTGCGTGAGCAACGCAATTGGAGCACCTTCGATGTGGCGGAGGAAGGTGTCCGACCGACTCTGTTCATCGAGATTGTTGAGCCGGAGACACGCGAGAACGATGTGGAACGGAAGGTGGAGCACTACACACGAGCAGGGGTGGCGCAGTACGTGATTGTAGATAATGTGGGTTGGCAGGGACAGCGGCAGTTACAATTGCTCAATTACCGGCTATTCAGCGGTAGGTACCAACTGCAACCTACCAATAACCGAGGCAGGGTATATCTGGAGGTTGCCAGGCTGTGGCCAGGGATCGAAGGTGACCATGTTTTTTGCTACGACGAGCATGTGGTAGCACTTGGTGAATACGTAACGGTCATGCAACAAATCACAGAGGCTTTAGCACGGGTCCGCCGTGAAGCCGCTGCCCGCGCCGAAATCGAAACCCGTCTGCGCGAATTGGAGGCGGAACTACGTCGGTTACGCAGCACACGATCAACATTCTGACTTTTAGGACTGGAAGCGTCTTGTACCTGCACAGTACGCAGGCAATGAACTGCAACCCAGGAGATGGAGACATCTGTATTCTCAAGAGCTGCTAAGCTCTTTTGATACGAGCGGGTCGGATGCCAGACGTGATCACCAGGGGAAGAGTATTGGCACAACAACCAGACATATCACCAGCACTAACACCTGTAAAAGGATCCCGGCGCGCATATAGTCGATAAACCGATACCCGCCAGGAGCCAACACTAACGTGTTGACCGGAGAAGCAACCGGTGTGGCAAATGCAGTAGAGGCAGCAATTGCGGCTGTGATCAATAATGGCTCTGGCGCTAGACCGAGTTGCTCGGAAACACCGAGTGCGATCGGCATGATGAGCACGGCTGTAGCAGTATTCGAGATAAACTGGCTTAGCAAACTGGTCACAATGAAGATACCAGCCAGTATAGCGAGTGGCGAGAAATTCCCTAATGCAGCGACCAACTGTTCAGCTATTAAAGTCGCACCACCAGTTTTCGTGAGTGCTGTTGCCATTGGCAGCATCGCTGCAATCAACACTAGACTCTCCCAGTTTAAACGTTGGTAGACATCTTTCAGCGAGACACATCCTCCGAGCACCATTGCCACCGCAGCAGTCAACGCAATCGTCACAATCGGGAACCAGCCGGTTGCCATTGTTATTAACATTACTCCCATGATCGCAATCGCCACCCAGGCACGCTGACTAAATGGTTGATCGCTTGCGACCATGTCACGTGGAAAGGCAACGATCGCAAGATCGCCAAAGGTTTGCTGACTACGGACAATTGCCTCCAACTGTGCTGGCGCACCTGCAACTAGCAGCGTATCGCCAAAACGTAGTGGTTCGTGTGCCAGGTCGCCACTGAAGGGCTGCCCTAAACGACGTACACCTAACACCGTCACGCCAAAAAGTTGGCGTAATTCGGCAGTTGCAATCGTCTGTCCTTCAAACCGAGATCGCGGAGTTAATGCAACTTCTATCACGTGGAGATCAGGGCCAAACGGCAACTGCGACGACAGTGACTGAATAACTGCGCGCTCTTGACGACAAAATAATTCCAGCGCTTCTCTCTCACCAATCACATCAAGGAGATCACCCGCCAGAATACGAGTTGCCGCAGTCACAGCTCTTGGCAAACCGGGTTCTGATCGCGATTCAGGCCAGCGTCGGATACCAACGACAGTAATCCCATAACGGCTGCGAAGCCGAGTTTCAGCCAATGTTCGCCCGGCCAGCGGTGAGTCAGCCAACACTCGTACCTGTGCAAGCCCTTTCGTCAGACGATATTCTGCTGCCAATTCAGCTAATGTTGGCGCCTTTTTCTCATCGGTAACAGTGATTGCTCGCACCGGCAAAAGCCAGTGTCGCAATACTACCAGCGTCAGAGTGACCGTTAACAACACGGTCAGACCAACTGGCGTAAAGCTAAAAAAACCGAGTGGCGGTCTGCCAGCAGCCGCCAGCGCCTCAGCAGCGATCAAATTCGGTGGTGTCCCGATCAATGTTAACATCCCACCAATGAGAGCGGCGTATGCAAGGGGTAACAGTAAGCGGGAAGGGCTGATCCCTGCCCGCTGCGCCAGACTGACAGCTACCGGCAGCATAATAGCTACGGTGCCAGTTGAGCTGATAAACGCTGAAAGTACGGCAACCGTAGTCATCAGTATCACGATAATCCGTGGCTCACTCTGTCCGGCAATCTGACCAAGTTTGTTCCCAATCCATGCTGCAACACCGGTTTGAAATAGTCCATCACCCACGATCATTAACGACGCTATTAACACAACAGTCGTGTCACCGAAGCCAGCCACTGCCTCGGATGGGGTCAGGATGCCGCCAAACATAAGTGCAAGTAAGCCAAGAATTGCAACCAAATCGATCCGAATCCGATCAATAACAAAGAGTACAATTAGACTCAATAAGACACAAAGGACAAAAACGATTTCACTTGTCATAGGCTCCTACTTTTATGGAACAAAGAGCTACAAAACCCTCATGAGCGCAGCATTTTCAGTGAACTCGCCTACCCATCTGTCAGAGCTATTACAAACCATTACCTCTGCCCAACCACCGGCCAGTATACGTCACACCCCACCCGCCCGGATCAAACCGGCCAGATTACTTCGGCCCTGATCGGCCAGTATTGTGGCCTGCGCAATAAAGAGCTGCGCCGTCGTCACTGCATCGTTAAGCGCATTGTGTTGTGCATACACCGGCAAACCGAGTGCTGTCGCTAGCGCACGCAGTTCAATCGCCGGATCAGGCATATCGTGCGGCTGTTCACCCGACCAACGTGCATTCAAGTGCAGGGTTAAAGCCAGCCGGGCTGTATCCAGAATTGGGCGGCGGAGCCGACCGCCGAATGGTTTTAAGGCGGCATTGATAAAGCGCACGTCAACCTGCGCTACGTGGACCACCAACACACGCCCGGCAATCCGCTGCAACAACTCGGCCAACACCTCTGCGGGCGGCGGCGCATGCTGTAGCTCTTCGGGAGTAAGATGATGGATACGAATACTCTCCACGCTTGGTTCACGATCAGCAGGGGGGCGGATCAGCGAATACCACGTCTGCTTCAATAACACACGACCATTCTCAACATTCACCGCACCGATCGCAATCAGTGCATCACGCCGGGGATCAAGTCCGGTTGTTTCTACATCGATCACCGTGTAAGGCACCTCACGCCACGGCAATTTTGGGTCAGGCTCAGGAAACGCCTGATATGCACGCACAAAATCGGCAGGCGGAATCCGCTGAAAAAAACGCGACCAAAATGCCATAGACACCTCTACGCCAGCCGATCAGTTTGAAACATGAGCGCAACTCCACGCTGCACTGAGGCAATCGCCTGTAACGACTCTTTCACTTCACGACGTTCACGTGGCCCTAATTGATGAAAGTTGATCAGATTATCAGGCGGCAAACCAAGAGCGATCTGTTTTTGCTGATGATGTAAGCGCAAACTGGAGAGTAATTCAAACGCACTGATCAAATTATCGGCGTCTTCATGGCTGAGAACACCAGCAGCCTTTGCTGCCCGCAAACGCGCAATCGTGTTTGTCTCATTACTATGCGCTTCGAGCGCAAAAAGACGCGCCAGATCAACAACCATTGCTGTTCCGCGAAGTTTGAGATCAAGCAGATCGCGCTGTTCACCGCGACGTTCGAGGGCGACCTGACGGAAGAAGGTCAGCGGTGCCGGTTGACGCAACGCCGCACGAGCCAATCGTGCTATGAAGATACGATGTTCAGCGGCGTGTTGGGTAATGGTGCGTAACACCAGCTCTGCGGGTAGCTGTCCGTACACCTGCCGGTAGTCAAAAAAGATTGCAATTCGCAACAGCGCCTCCTCATTAGGAATTTCGATCCAGCGCCGGAAGTAGTGTTGCCAAACCGATAACGGCTGTCGCCACTCAGGATTGGTCGCCATGATATTACCAGGACAGCGCGGAAAGCCACATTCAACCAGCCAGCCGACTACCAATTCGGCTAGTTTCTCGAAATAAGAGACATCTTCTGATGACGCCGAATCGTCATACACCAGGGCATTATCTTGATCGGTGCGGAGGGTCTGTTCATAACGTCCCTCTGAACCAAGTACCAGCCAGGCATATGGTACCGGTGGTGGACCAAGTTGAGCTTCGGCATCACGCAGCAGACGTTGTAACAAAGCGTCGTGGGCAACAGCGACCACACGACCAATATCACTGACCCGTGCTCCTGCCGCCATCAACGTGCCCACGGCCTCGGCTACCTGATCGGTATATCGACGGAGATCGGCCAGCGATGTCGCTCGTTGCAACAGTCGCGGTAGAAACAGTGGGCTATTGCTTTGTCGGCGTAAAATATCAGTGTGAGTAATCACACCTACGATCTGATCACCATCGACCAGCGGCAAATGGTGAATCCCGCGTTCGAGCATGAGCAGCAAGCCCTCGAAGGCTAATGCATCCGCCGAGATAGTAGTTGCCGGCGCACTCATCACCTGTCGTACCGGTGTTGTATCCGGCAACCCTTCAGCTAACACCCGATTGCGCAAATCACGATCAGTGATAATTCCAGGTGGAACCTGATCAACAATTAATGAGGAAATACGTTCAGCACGCATCAGTCGGGCAGCATCACCCACAGTAGCATCAGCGCTGATCGATACCGGTGGCCGTGCAACCAGATCACGGAGCCGGGTTTGAAACAGCGCCGGATTAGATTCCGCCTGCCGTGACTGAAGGGCATAACCGAGTCGCTCAATCACGGAAGCAGCAAAAAAAGCGGCAAACTGAGGATATTCAGCACGGAGACGGTGAAAAATTGCACCGGGCAACAAATAGAGCAGCGTATCGGTGTGCGCACGCACGGTTACCAGCGGCGGCTGACCACGAATCAATGAGGGATGACCAAAGGCTTCGCCAGGGCCAAGTGTATCAACAATCTGATCTTCGCCACGCAGTAAATCAACCGATCCTTTACACACAATGTACAAAAACTCGGAAGGCTTTCCACCTCGGGTCAAGATGGTCTGCCCGGACCGGACAAACTCAATCTGCAATTCACCGGCAATCTGTGAGACCACTTGATCAGGAAGGCGGTCAAAGGGTGGGTAAGAGCGTAAGAAGCGTGCAATTTCTTCCATTGGGAAAACCTGCAATCAGCATTACATCCAACATCTGCGAACCTGGCATCCGCTGCCGGAGCACTCGAACTATCTACGAGATAGTATCACATCGTTGTGAGCACCATTGTACCGCAGGATTGGTGCGCTAAAATCTGATCGGATAACGGCCGATCAGGGACACAACACCGCAGCGTTCAATACGAGAGATAGGCGAGGCCGGCTGTACTCACACCTTTGCTGGCAATTCTATGCGAAGAACGTCATACCGGCCTTCGGACAGCCCGTACCTGAAAACAGTAAAGGCATCTCCTGTGGGGAGATGCCTTACGAGCAACGACGGAGCCACACAGGAGACTACCGGCGTTCAATGAGGAGACGAATAGCAGTGCGCTCTTCGTCATCAATTGACACATCGATAAATGACGGAATACAGACGATATCGATCCCCTCCTCACTCAGATATGCGCGAGCGATAGCAACAGCTTTAATTGCCTGATTCGTCGCGCCAGCGCCGATCGACTGCACTTCGGCCGAACCATTCTCGCGCATAACACCGGCAATCGCGCCGGCAACGGCACTCGGCCGCGAGCGGGTCGAGACCTTCAAGACCTCGGCACTACGCTGCTGACGAGCGGGGGCGGCGCTACCTTCGCCGACAGCCCGCTCTAGCGGCTGGGCGTTGCTCATAGCTTCCTCCTGTTGGTGACGTATAGATAAACGACGACTCGTATCATCGGGCGGAGTTGCCAGGTTCATACCGGCGCAGCCTCCTTGTGTACAAGAACCTTATAGCCGATGACCGAAAGCGTGCCCTTATTGTACCACACGCTATCGTGATTTGCAGACCAAATGATCACCAATTTGAAGATCATCTGGCCTGATATACTACCGTGCGTAATCAACGGCACGGGTTTCGCGAATGATCGTGACCTTGATTTGACCAGGATACTGCAAGCTCTCTTCGATCTTCCTGGCAACGTTGCGAGCCAGATGAATACTGGCCAGATCATCTATCTGATCTGGTTGTACCATCACACGCACTTCGCGACCAGCCTGGACCGCGAATGCACGTTGAACACCAGGGAACGACGTTGCGACGGTTTCAAGAGCTTCTAAGCGCTTGATATAGAGGTCGAGTGTCTCACGACGAGCGCCCGGACGGGCACCAGAGATTGCGTCCGCAGCGATGACCAGAAATGCTTCAACCGTCTGCGGTTCCTCATCGTAATGATGTGCCGCAATAGCGTGAACGATAGCCGCCGAGCGACCGAGTCGACGAGCAATTTCTGCGCCGATCAAGGCATGTGGTCCTTGTACTTCGTGATCAACCGCCTTGCCAATATCGTGGAGCAAGGCAGCCGTTTTGGCAACATTGATATTGGCGCCTAGTTCGGCAGCCATATGTGCCGCGAGCAAGGCACATTCAAGCGAATGTTGCAAGACATTCTGCCCATAACTGGTACGATATTTCAAACGACCGAGCAGCTTAATGAGATCGGGGTGTAAACCCTGCACATTCGCTTCGTAGGCCACACGCTCACCCTCTTCGCGCATAATTTGCTCGATCTCGAGTTGTGTCTTGTGTACCACCTCCTCAATTCGTGATGGATGGATACGACCATCCTTTAATAACTTCAACAGTGCCACTCGGGCCACTTCCCGACGTACCGGATCGTGACACGACAGCGTCACTGCTTCAGGGGTATCATCAACAATAATATCAACACCGGTGATCTGCTCAAAAGCACGAATATTGCGCCCTTCGCGGCCAATGATGCGCCCTTTCAGTTCTTCACTCGGCAGATTCACCGTTGAGACGGTCATTTCTGCAACGTAATCACTCGCACAGCGTTGAATTGCCAGTCCGATGATTTTTCGGGCAATCTTATCGGCCTCTTCTTTTGTTTGCTGTTCGAGTTCACGGATGCGCCGAGCAGCATCTTCGCGTGTTTCGCGTTCAACTTCGGCCAGGATGATCGAACGAGCTTCCTCACGCGATAGTTGTGAGATTCGTTCCAGTTCCTGCGCTTGCTGACGCCGTAGCCGTTCAGCTTCCTGCGTCAACTGTTCAATTTGCCGCTCACGCTGCTGGATTAACCGCTCACGTCGCTCTATTCCTTCCAATTTCCGATCGATATTTTCCTCTTTACGTTGCAGACGTTCTTCCTGTTTTTGCAAGCTCTGTCGCGATTCACGCAATTCAGCTTCAGCTTCATTTCTGATGCGTAATGCTTCATCTTTGGCTTGCAAGAGAATTTCTTTTTGCTGCGAGCGTGCCTCTTCAATCAGCAGGCGAGCTTCTGCAGCTTTACGTTGGACCAGTGAGCTTACCCCATTGTTCGCCCACCAGATGCCTATGCCTGCACCGCCGACCAGCCCTACCAGTAGGGCGATGACGGCCCAGAGTAACTCTGTCACGGTAGCCTCCTATGTAGTTGTTAATGTGCACGACGTCGGAGTTTATATGTGACCGACGATATGCAGATAGATGTTGTAATAATGGACAATTGTTTATCCATTCAGGTAATCATCATCATACTGATCGATGTACCACATGTCAAGCCTCTTGCCAATAGTGAATAAGATCACATAAGGGAAACATTTTTCCTCTCTCACCTTCCGCGAACTTCTTCTAATTCCAAACGGTAAAAGGAAGGAGGAGACCGGACAGCCGATTACTGAAGAGAGGATGTTCGGAGCGGAGATACTCTCAGCGAAGGGGGCATCCTCTATCTTAATCGTATGGTATCATGCTGATAATTACTCTCTTGGAGGCCATTATGGAACTGCCTTTCCCCGGTATGGATCCCTACCTCGAACTGCCTGCACTGTGGCCTGATGTACACGCAGCATTGATTGCTGCAATGCGTGATGCCCTTCAGGAACAGCTCGGACCAAACTATGTCGCGCTCATCACCCCCTACCTCGCACTCGAAAGTATTGAAATTGCACCCATCCGCCAGGTGTTCGTGCCCGATGTCGGCGTGTTTCGCGACGAGCCTACCGATACCGGCACACCAACCGCTACCATCACCCCTGCCCCACTCACCATTCCGGTCTCGATCACCGTGCCCACACGATATGCCCGGATTGAAATCCGCTCGGTGCTCCAGCAAACCCTGATTACCGCCATTGAATTGCTCTCCCCCGCTAACAAACGCCCCGGCCCTGACGGGGCTGATGCCTACGAAAAGAAGCGGCAGGAACTCTTCACCAGTAATGTCCACCTGTTGGAAATTGACCTCTTGCGCGCCGGGGTTCGCCCTCAACTCGCCCGTCCCCTCCCCCCTGCGGCCTACTACGCCTTCCTCAGCCGTGCCTATCGCCGTCCTCTGGTCGAGGTCTGGCCGATTGCCCTTAGTGACCCATTGCCGGTCTTGCCGGTACCACTCGCTTATCCCGACTCGGATGTCGCCCTTGACCTCGGCACGATCCTGCGCCAGGTCTATCGGCGCGCCCATTACGAGCGCGTGATCGACTACCGCGCCGATCCCCCTCCGCCTCCCCTTTCACCAGACGAAATGGCCTGGCTTGACCAGCAACTTCGCACACAGGGACTGCGGTGAGGAGAGATTTACCTTCAACAACGCACAATTATGTCACATAATCAAAATCAGAGGCATAGCAAATGTCACGCAGTTTGTACGATAGGGAGACTCTCACGCTTGTACCACAACGGAGGCCATTATGGAACTGCCTTTCCCCGGTATGGATCCCTACCTCGAACTACCCGCACTATGGCCTGATGTACACGCACGCATCATCAGTGCAATGTGTGATGCTATCCAGGAACAGCTCGGACCAAACTATGTTGCACTCATCACCCCCTACATCGCCCTCGAAAGTATCGAAATTGCCCCCACCCGCCAGGTGTTCGTGCCCGATGTCGGCGTGTTTCGCGACGAGTCTACCGATACCGGCACATCGACCGCTACAATCACCCCGGCCCCACTCACCATTCCAGTCTCGATCACCGTGCCCACCCGGTATGCCCGGATTGAAATCCGCTCGGTGCTTCAGCAAACCCTGATTACCGCCATTGAATTGCTCTCCCCCGCTAACAAACGCCCCGGCCCTGACGGGGCTGATGCCTACGAAAAGAAGCGGCAGGAACTCTTCACCAGCAATGTCCACCTGTTGGAAATTGACCTCTTGCGCGCTGGGGTTCGCCCTCAGCTTGCCCGTCCCCTCCCCCCTGCCGCCTACTACGCCTTCCTCAGCCGTGCCTATCGCCGTCCTCTGGTCGAGGTCTGGCCGATTGCCCTTAGTGACCCATTGCCGGTCTTGCCGGTACCACTCGTTTACCCTGACCCGGATGTCGCCCTTGACCTCGGTACAATCCTGCGCCAGGTCTATCGGCGCGCCCATTACGAGCGCGTGATCGACTACCGCGCCGATCCTCCTCCGCCTCCCCTTTCACCGGACGAAATGGCCTGGCTTGACCAGCAACTTCGCACACAGGGACTGCGGTGAGGAGGATAGGAGTTTTTAAAATTCTTTCCCCACCCGATAATGGTGAGGTAACAGAGCCGGGAGAGCGGTGAGCGAGATGGGTAGACTCTCGATCCATCTTCACTTTGGGGAATGAAAGAGAGGTATGTCCGGCAGTACGGACACTGAAAACACTGAAAAGCCCTAGATGTTCCAGGTTGAACACCCTGCTACCATCTGCTATAATCCTGAGCAGAATTGGCAGTTGATTCAGTATGCCCTGTATGCAAAACGTTGCATCCTGCCACAAAGAGAGGATATTCGCATGTTGCGCGCATCCTGGCGAGCCACGTTGCTCCTGATGATATTAACGTTGAGCCTGCTGGTATTGGCTACTTGCACTAATCGTAGTTCCGCTTTTACGACACCGTTGTATGTTCAACAACTAACGACTTCGCCAGATGAATATGCAGGCCGCGACGTAACTGTTGACGGCGCATATGTTTGGCGACCAGGCGACCCTTCACTATCGGTATTGGCTGTTGGTGTCAGTACACTCGATAACGGCCTTGATGCTCAACCCATTGGCGAGCCAATCTGGCTGGAAGGATTTCCCGCCGAAGTAACCGAACATTTGCATCGGCCAGGTGATTCGGTGTACGGATTTGTTCGGGTACGTGGTCGATTCGAGGCAAACGGTAACTACGGTCCAGGCGGAGCCTACCGGTACCTGCTTACAGTCAGTAGTGCCGAACCTATCGAGCGAATCCGACGAGTCGAACAACGACTTACCGACCGTCCACTCGGTCCAGATAAGGTCTCGTTCTTCGAGCTGCTCCGCAATCCAGAACAGTATCAAGGACAACGCATTACAACGCAGGCCTATTACTTCTGGAACTCGGTGATTTATGTATTGGCTGAAGGTATTTCAACCGAAGAAGATGGTTCCAGCCCGCAACCGATTGGCGGCGCAATTTGGGTCGAGCAATTCCCGCCTGAGCAATCGGCGGCTTTGACCATCGGGCCTAATAACAGCTTTGTTTGGGGCCTGGTTGAAGTAACCGGTACTTTCCAGACCGGCGGCGGGTTCGGACGTGACGGTGCATACAAGAGTATTTTCTTCGTCGAATCGGCCCGCCCTGTACAGCCATAGCACTGGTGAGCGGAATTTGTGCAGGAACGTTGTTGAAACAGGCTGCGCACCGGCTTATCAAAGGGGAAACCGGTGCGTTATTCACGCAACGGGGCAAAGAAAGTGTATTATTTCATCGAGCCAATGCGTGAAGAAGATATTCCATTTGTTCAGGAGATCGAGCGGCAAAGTCAGATGACTCCCTGGTCGGCGCTGACGTATCGGCGCGAGATTCGCAATCGCCAGGCATGTCGGTATGTCGTCGCTCGTGCCGAGACTCAACCGCCTAACGGCAGATCGCCACACCCTGAATATCCGTTGCTGATCCGCATGCTCCAACGCATCGGGCTTTTCACTCCTACACCGTACCCAGCCACACCCATCGTTGGCTACGGCGGTATCTGGCTTAACGAAACCAGCGGTCACATTACCACCATTGCCGTCGCACCAGCACATCGTCGGCGTGGAGTAGGAGAACTTATTCTTAATGCACTGATTGATAGTGCTTACGAACTACAGGCGGAATATCTCTCGCTTGAAGTGCGAGTCAGCAACCTTACAGCACAGCGTCTCTACCTCAAGTATGGCTTCCGTCCGGTTGGTCAGCGCGCCAACTACTACACCGACAATCAAGAAGATGCGCTGGTGATGTGGACTGATCCTATTAATACAACGACCTACAAAGATCGCCTGCGTGAATTACGACAACAATTGTACGAGCGCTTACGCCAACAAGCGAATCAAGTCACTGCGGAAAGCCCAAGGAGTGGCCCAATCGTTGGATAGAGAGGACTCTGCCGGAGATCACTTGCTTTGAACCGGCCACGAAAGACCGCATCGGCCAGTTCACGGTGGAGGGTAGCCAGACGTTCTCGCCCCTGCACCCGATCACGAAATGCGGCATGGCGTAACAACAGAGCTGCCTCATTACGCGGCGAGAGTTTACCGGCGAAAAGGCGATGCGGAGCGCGGGGCGCTAATCCTAGCTCATCACACCGTTGCAATAACTCACGATCACGCTCTTGCCGGTAGAGAAGATTTACGGTCGCTTGATCGCGATACATATCCCGGTAGTAGCGCGGTGGATACGATCCCACCTGATTGAGCAGCACGTTGATCCGATGTCGATGCCGTTCGTTTGGGATGTGTAGATAATCCCAAACGACGAAATCCGCCCCAGCTTCCGCACAGGCATGCAACACCCGACGCAAACTGAGATTGGTGTCGTTCACATAGGGCATAATCGGAACCAACGCCACCCCTACCGGAATCCCCGATCGTTTCAGCTCAGCGATCATTTCAAGCCGCAATTGTGGTGATGGCGCCCGTCCTTCCAGGCGCGTTGCCAGATGCTGATCAAGTGTGAGGAGAGTCGTCACCACAATCGCCAGACTATGCTCATTCATTCGCTGAAGCAAGGAGCGATCCTCTACTACCAGCGGGCTTTTGGTCATAATCAGACATGGCTGACGATGATCGGCCAAGACCTGAAGAACCTGCCGGGTAATCCGATATTCCTGCTCAGCCGGTTGATACGGATCGCTCAGCGCACTTATCGCAATAAGATCACCACGATCAATCGTCGGCAATACAGCGGCCAGCCGTTGGGGCAGATCAACCGGAATCGCAATCGTCGCATTCAATGGTCGCTCACTGAACACCCAGCTATCGCAGTAAGGACAACCCAACTCACAGCCGGTATAGATGCTCATCGTATAAGCCGAGAGAAAATACTCGTTGATGAGCGGTCGGCGAGCACTCAGCGGTGGTACATCGGGTGTAAGTTCACGTTGATAGTAAGCCATAATTCCAGCTACGATTTTGCTAAACGCTGCCGACGGACGGCAGCCAGTGCTGCCAGTAATTCAGCGTGAATCAGACCATTCGTAGCAACAATGCGATCACCGTCAAGCGGATGCCAGAATCCGCCTTGCCAATCGGTAACCGTTGCGCCAGCTTCTAAGGCAATTAACCCGCCTGCAGCAACATCCCACGGCTTGAGACCTAACTCCCAGTGACCATCGGTGCGACCGGCAGCAACAGCACAGAGATCAAGCGCCGCCGAACCGGGCCGACGAATATCTTGCACCAGCATAGCCAGGTGCGTCAATTCGGCAAGATTGTTATCAGCCTGCTCAAAGCGGTCGTAGGGTAAACCACTACTCAGTAAACTGCGCGCCAGAGAAGTCGTCTGCGAAACCCGCAACCGGCGACCGTTGAGAAATGCCCCCCGACCACGCTCGGCGTAAAATAGCTCATTGCGCATCGGATCGTAGACCACTCCAAGGAATAGCTGACGATCAACGAGTAATGCAATCGAAACACAAAAGATGGGCAATCCATGCAGAAAATTGAGTGTCCCATCGAGTGGATCAATCAACCAGGTATACGACGACGACGTATTCACTCCACTCCCCTCTTCCGCAATGATTGCATGATCGGGGTAGCGCGACTGTATTGCGCCGACAATTAGTTCCTCACTGGCCCGGTCCACATCAGTAACGACATCAGCGTACTGTTTCGGTTCATAACCAATATCGCGCTCAGCCCCGGCCCGAATCAGGGCACCGGCACGATAGGCCAACTCGATGGCAAAATCAAGCATGGTTGATACTGGTTCAATCATTGTTGTATCTCTCTTCCGATGCTGAACCTATCAGCATAGCTCAGGATCGAATCGATACGACCAAATGTGACAGCGTAGCAATCCTACTTCCTCATTGTATCAGAAGACCGATATGCACGTTTGAAGCTAACGCGGTCGGGTTTTCTCTATCTCCCATCCTCTTCCTCGCCCAAATTAGTCGGAACGAGCACCAAATCTGCCCCAGTATACTTATGAGCCTATCCGGAATACCCTGTCGCAGAAGAAGATCGGTTGGGGCGCAGCGGCGCTGCGCCCGTACATCTACGTACATCTACCAGGTTTCATCCGCTGTACTGTGAGACAATTTTTCGGATAGGCTCTTATTACAAACCGCACGCTCATACCTGAGCTACCGCGATTATCTTCACGCTACCACAGCCGGATGTAGCCAGCGACCTGTATCGCCCCCAGGTGCTTACAGAAAATGTAACAAGGGCACGCAAAAGATTCTTTGGAAGCAACGTTAATACAATCTGTGAGGAAAGATTCGGTTATAATAAGGATAGCCTCTACGCCGACTCTGTTATACACAACCGACGTATGAACACACTGCAACACAACGACGTTCATGGTAGACAGCAGATTCATCAACTGCTCGTCTGGGCGATTCTAACGGCAATTCCGGCAATTCTTGGTCAAGCAGTCGTCGCTATTATTTTCTCACTCGTACCTCTCTACATTACAACAGCCGGTTCTCTTATTCTGTTAGCCCTGGAATTATGGGCAATGAGGCTCAACCATCGCGGAAACGTTATTGGTGCAGTTATCTTATTCTGTGTTACCGTTGGCTTGTATGGAATTTTGCTTGTGGTCATATTGCCAGAATCACTTCCCGCAGTAACCCTGACCTCAGTCATAACGACATCGATTGTCCTTCCCTATCTGGAACAAAAATGGCATTTGTTCTGGAATGTCAGTACCGTCATCCTGGCTACGACAATAGCAGTGCTCGGCCTTTATCTCCGAATTATCGAAACCATCAATACCGAGGCTATCAAACCCATCATTGTCCTCTTTGTTGCACTGGCAACAGCTATTGCGCTCCTACTCCTCTGGCAAAACCAGGCCCGTCTTACCAGGGCTTTACAGCAAAGTCAGCAGACCAACAAAGAACTTCAGGCGTTGCAAGCATCGCTGGAAGCACAAATTGCAGAACGTACTCGAGTCTTGCAAGAAATGCTCCAAACGGTAGAAAAACAGGCTACAGAAGAAAGACAGCTACGTGAAACCCTGTTGCAGCAGCAAGAGGTTATTTTGGGGTTAAGTGTTCCGATCATACCGGTGAAAGATCAGGTGCTGGTCATACCTCTGATCGGATTGATCGATGAGCATCGCCTGCAACAAATTCAGCAACGAGCACTTCAGGCGATCAACCAATTCAATGCTCACACGCTGATCCTTGACATCACCGGCATACCGGCCATCGATAAGCAAGTTGCAACGAAGCTCATTCAGATCGCACAAGCGATACGTCTCCTTGGCGCCAGAACCTTCCTGGTCGGGATTCATCCTGAGGTAGCCCACTCAATAGTACGAGCAGGGATTGAATTGCATCACATCCAACCGTTTGCCCGGTTGCAAGATGCTCTGGCCGGAATTGTGAAATAAAGGCATCTCCCGTGTAGAAGAAACTAGGGTGCAGGGATGATGATAAATAATCCTGCACAGGATGATCGTCAGCCAAAGACATCTGGCGAGAGCGAATGACAAACTATCTCAGAGCGTAATCAATAACTCATTGTCACTGCAACGTGACGTATCGCATTCCCAAATACAGCTCGTATGATCGATCCGATCTCGCATAGAGTGATACGATTACAGATGGATTCGACACCACTGTATCTTGACGAACGGGCCAGGGTCAACCTGATACGCTCGTCTCCCAAATCTCGTACTAGCAATATAACCACCTAAAGCACCCATTATTCCTAACATCACGCTCATCAGGTCTCATAGATACCACCCGCATGTTCTAGTATGTAGACCGAAACTGAAACCAATGAAGACGTACCTTCTGCTCACTGTCGAACCATCAACAGTGGTCTGGCCTTATTTTCTTGTCGCCATCATATACCCGGCAGTGATTATCTGGGTCTTAGGACGACGCTTCAACCAGGTAATGGTAGAATAGGCCCGGCAGAAATTCGATCATCACCTGCGCAGAAGAGGTGACCTAATCTATACTAACAGTATGAACACTATTGGCGTTGTTGTCGTTTCGTATAATACTGCCTCCCTCCTACGCCGCTGCCTAGCGTCGCTCGCTTCCTGTCGCCTACCATTGCAGATCGTTGTGGTTGATAACGGGTCACTCGATGACAGCGTCACGTTGGTTCAGCGTGAATTTCCACACGTTATGCTACGCGAACGGCCAGAAAATCCCGGTTACGCTGCCGCCTGTAATGAAGGTATCGCCTGGCTGAACAACAACTGTGATGCGATTCTGATACTCAACCCCGACACTGAAGTTCTGCCCGGTGCGATTGAGGCAATGGCCGATTTCCTGGCTATTCACCCCCGTGTCGGCTTGGTTGGTCCGCGTCTGCTCAATCCAGACGGTAGTTTACAACGAGCTGCGTTTCGCTTTCCTGACCTGATCACTACCACGCTTGATCTCTTTCCGCCAGGTGAAGTCTTACCCGGTCGTCTGTACGATTCATGGTGGCACGGTCGTTATCCACACGAACTCGGCAATGAACCATTTCCAATCGATTACCCGCTGGGCGCATGCATGCTGGTGCGCACAAGCACGATTGCCGAAGTGGGTGGAATGGACGAAGACTACTTTATGTACTGCGAAGAGATTGATTGGTGTCGCCGAATCAAACAGGCAGGATGGGCGATCTGGCACGTACCCGCTGCACGGGTTATTCACGTTGGCGGTGCGGCGACCGGTCAATTCCGCTGGCGTATGCAGGTAGCGCTCTGGCAGGCTCGCCAGCGGTATATGCGTAAGTTTGCTTCACCGTCCGTTCAGCGTCTTTTCCGTGTCCTTCTTGTCAGCGGGATGTTGCGGCTCATCGGCAAAAGCTGGTATACCTACTTGACCGGTCAGATCGACCGTGATACCCTGCGCGGCCAACTCCTGGCCTACGGCACTATTCTGCAAAAGACTCACAATTTCTCGCCAATACCGGTTGCGAAGGTAACGCGCTAATGCTATAGTACCAAACAAGAGGAGTATTGTCTGGCGGAACAATGCACCTCGATAGATAAGATTATATTTTCATTTCGCGACTCAAGCCTAATACGGTGAGGTTGGCTCGCGTGATCATACTGACGCATTGCTCCGCATCTGATGATAATTCTGACGCAACGCAGGGATGACCGATACCACGTGAACGAGATATGGTAGGTGTCGCCCGGTAGCGTTGCCAGTGTATCAACAATTTGAACGAAAGCGTGAGCTGGCGTCAATGCGTGCTCCGCGAACCTCCCTCCTGATGTACGACAGGAGCAGACAAGACAACGATGTACGACCAAAAGCGACCAGATGTCGCGGTCTTTATCGACTTCGAGAACATTTATGTCAGCGTGCGTGACAAGCTCAACGCAACGCCCAATTTTGAAGCGATTATGGACCGCTGCAATGACCTCGGCCGTGTGGTGATTTCACGCGCCTATGCCGATTGGTACCGTTACCCACGCATTACCAGTGCCCTTTACGCAAACGCTATCGAACCCATCTACGTCGCTACCTACTACTACGACAAGGATGCCGGTCGCACCGGACGCGCCATCAAGAATAGCGTCGATATGAACCTCTGTATCGACGCTATGAAAACGCTCTATACCAATCCAAACGTCTCGCGGTTTGTGCTGGTAACCGGCGACCGCGATTTCATTCCGCTCGTCCACAGTATTCGCCAGCACGGGAAAGAGGTCTTTATTATTGGGATTGGTGGCGCCGCCAGCACCCACCTGGCTCAGAGCGCCGACGAGTTCCTCTTCTACGAACAATTGATCGGTCGTCAGCCCAACGCCAGTGCCGCCGCTACGGCAATTGCGAATCGGGCAACTGAAATCAACCGTACCCTCGAACCGGTAGAAGTCAGCCCACCGCTGTCGGCAGTGGCTGCCCCTCCGCCTCCGCCCTCTGAACCTGATGTCTACGATGTGCTGGTGCAGGCTATTCATTTAGCCCGTAAGCGCGGTTATGTGACCACACTCGGCTCGCTCAAGATGCTGATGAAAGAACTCATGGGTGGCGATTTTAAAGAGAACCGCTACCGTGACCTGAATGGACGACCATTCTCGAAGTTTAAAGATTTGGTCATCGATGCCGAGCAGCGCGGGAAAGTACAAATCTTTACGAAAGGTTCGGTCAATGAGGTCTTTCTACCAGGCGAAGACCCAATGAAGCTCTCACGTTTTGCCCCATTGCTGACCGAGGAATTACCACCAGAGCCGGTGGTAATCGACCCGCCCATCGGCAGTAATGGCAGTTTGCAGATCGCTGAGATCAGCCCGATCGTCGTTGAAGAGCCAAAAGCGGCAGAACCACCAGCAACGACAACGCCAACTACTTCCAACAGTCGCCGTCGGCGCCGTCGTTCACGCCGTAGCGGAAGGAGTCGTGAAGAAACCGGTGCGCTGAACGTTGAAACAGCCGCCACGCTCGATGAGTTGCCGGAGGTTGAACCAGAATACAGCCCACCGCTCGTTGAAGAACCGGTGCAAGCAGGCGAAATGCTCAAAACATCGCTTGCCGAACTCGCTCTAGAACCACTGCCGATAGCGGTTGAACTCGAGCCGGTACCTGAACCGACTCCGATCGTCGCTGAAACTGCTCTCACAGAAGCTGCAAGCGAACCGCCAGCAAAAGCGAGTCGTAGCCGCCGACGATCCCGCAAGACGAAGAGCGAAGCAGAAGCCAACACCGCAGCACCTCAGCTTGAAGTGGTGGTCGCGCAGCCTACACCGGCGCCAGCTATCACCGACGTGGTCGGCGCCGAACCAGTTAGCGATATGCCCTCTGCTACTGCTGAAACCGGGTCTCCCTCAATCAACACAGCTCCAGATGAGGAATCCGGCCAGGTTGATCTCAACTTCGAGTTCAGTGAAGCCGAATGGGAACTCTTTCACACGACAGTACGTGAATTGGGCAAACCGGCAACGTTCCAGCAACTCTTGAGCGCGTTGCAGACTGCCCGTAAAAAGCACGGTCTGCCGCGCACGACCGAAGAGAATCGCACGATGCTCAAGCAAGCTATTCACCATGGCATGCTTGAGCGCATCACCAGGAATCGCCGCGTTTATTACACGTTGAAGACCGATGAGTAGGTTGGTCAAAATCTGTGGCCTGCGAACGGTCGATCTGGCGCTGGTAGCCGCCACTGCTGGCGCCGATATGATCGGACTGGTGTTCGCCCCTAGCCGCCGCCAGGTCAGTATTGCTGAGGCACAGTACATTGCAGCAGCGGTGCGGGCTTTGCCACCGCCGCGACCGCTGATCGTAGGGTTGTTTGTCAATGCACCGGCAGCCGACGTGGCCGAAATCACGACGGTTGCTGGTCTGGAAGCTATTCAGCTTAGCGGCGATGAACCACCAGACTACCCAATTCCGCAGGGTCTCCCCTTACTTAAGGCTATCCGTATGACCGGTACACGCGACGAAGAGGCATGGCTGGCTCGCATTGCCACCGCTCCGTCGGTTCATAGCGGGTTGCCATCGATGCTGGCCCTGGTCGATGCCCACGTTGCCGGTGCGTATGGTGGGACCGGAACTCAAGCCGACTGGAGTCGTGCGGCACGCATTGCTCGTCAGGTTCCTACCGTACTGGCCGGTGGATTAACGCCGGAAAATGTCGCAGCGGCCATTGCGCAGGTGCAGCCACTGGGTGTTGATGTCAGCAGTGGTGTCGAGCGCGATGGTCAAAAAGACCCAGCCTTGATCACCGCATTCATTGCCGCAGCACGATGTGGATAGCGGCTCAGCGGTTGGCGAAAGCCTGAGTTACTCTTACGTTTTTCCTTTCGGCAACTGCGTCAGCACAAACGACAAGAAATGAAGAGATTATGGTCAGGCAATTGTTGAAAACGGCAATCGCTATTCCCCAACGGCTGACACCACATGGTCGCAAACGACAAAGCGGCCAGCCGTTACTGTAAGCGCAACAACATCGATCCGCCAGAGTGTCGCGGGCGGAAGTTGATGATCGATCAGGTACTGATACGCTAAAGCGATCAACCGTTGCTGTTTTGGGGCGGTAATCGATTCTAGAGCATAACTATCACGACGTGTGCGTACTTCCACGAACACAAGCTGTTCGCCATCGCGGGCTACCAAATCGATCTCACCATAGCGACATCGCCAGTTGCGTGTCACGATTGTGTAACCACACTGCTCCAGATAGGCTGTAGCTGCTTGTTCGCCGCGATCACCCAACTGGCGCTTAGGTGTAGGCATACTTCCGCCAAACGTCGTTCCGCTCAAGCTCACCGAGGAGGGCAAACGCGAGATACTGCGGCTGGCGTGGTGTCGAGAGCAACACCATATTTGCCTGTTCAGGAGTACGGCCACCCTTGCGATGGTTACAATCGCGGCACGCAGTAACCACATTTTCCCAAGTCGTCTGCCCACCCTGTGAGCGGGGGATCACGTGATCCATCGTAAGATTGGCACGCCCCGGTTGTTGACCACAGTACTGACACGTCTCGCGATCACGGGCAAACACCGCACGCCGTGAACATGGAAGCCGGAGCTGGCGCGGAATCCGGATATAGCGCACCAGTCGAATCACTAACGGTACGTGATAGGTCACCGACTGTGCACGTAACTGCTGCATGGCAGCTTCAACTAGCTCAGCTTTCTCTTGTAAGAGGAGAACGAGTGCACGACGAACCGAAATTAATTGTAACGGCTCGTAACTTGCGTTGAGAACAAGGACTCGCTGCGCCAAGTGACACCCCCCTTAACAATGAACCGATGTTATCACCGTAACAAAGGCTCTTGCCCGGGGGCGTCATGGCCCCGCGCTAGAGCGGCTTCTTGCGGTTCGCGGAGGACACAGCCCTTATCGCACGTAATACCGCACTGTCGCCACTCATGCTGCGTCGATCACGTTGGCGACCAGCATGGTAGCAGGCAATGTGCCCGGTATGTCCTAGACAGTATGGGTTGCGGTACTGCAACGGCGAATATGGCATGAAATTCGACCTTTTTTGATACAGTCTGACAGGCCGATATAAAGGTAACATGAGATTCAGGTTTTTGTCAACCCATCAGCGGTCAATTTTTTCAACTTCGCTCAAGATCAGACCATCGATCAACTGTTCAACCGGAGCCAGATCGTCGGTAAACGGACGAAACTGTGCCATGTCCGGCGTAAACTCGCGCAAAGGGCCATAGCGACCTTCATACAGCGACCAGTACATCACCAATTGCAGTGCCGGGATATCGATGTTGGTTGCGTTTTCAATAAAATGAACGACCCCATCACCCACTGGTTGATTGACCCCGATCAGGATCGCATTACTGAAGCGCGTATCGATAATGTACACCTGTGGAAACACTGCGATCATGGTAGAAGCCAACGCATTGACCAGCCGATCATCACCGCTTGCCGGTCGTCCGGCATTCACCACTGCAACCCCACGAGGCGTGAGCTTCGCTTTGACTTCACGAAAAAATTCAATCGTTGTAAGGTGAAAGGGAATGTACGGCTGATGATAGGCATCCATTCCAATCACGTCATACTGGCGGTCGGTCGTCGCCAACCAGTACCGTGCATCCTCGTTGTAAGTCGTAAAGTAAGGCGCCTGTGGGGTACCATCGGCCATATCGAAGTAACGACGGCCAACGTCGCTAATTTTTGGATCGATTTCTACTGCATCAATCACTGTATCGGGTCCATAAATTGCCAGAAACTGTTGGGCAATACTACCGGCTGCCGCGCCGAGCAACGCCAGTGAACGAATATCGTCTGGCCGGGTGTTGGGATAAAGGTAGGGTGCAACGCTGAAGTAATCCCATGGGCCGCCGTCGGTGAGGAGATCAAGCGGATCACCGGTTTCGCGGTATTTAAGGCGATAAATGGAATGGAGTGCCAATCCTTCATTAAGAATGAGTACTCGTCGCCGATCAACCGCGCCGTTGTTGTAGAGCACCTCTTGTTCGGCAACTTGAATGTAGTTGTAGCCCGACTCAAATTCTGCAATCAATCGACAGTTGCGACAATCAGCAGCTTTGATCGTTCCTGTAGTGAGCTGATATGCCCCCGCCAGGAGTATAACGGTGAGCACGAACAGCAATTGGCGAGGATCACGCAAGCCAATCAGACTAAGCACGACCAGAAACGCAGCGAAGAGAAAGAGCGTACTGCTAACCCCAATGGTGGGAATCAGAACCAGTACCGTTAGAAAGGTACCGACGATAGAGCCAATCGTTGAGAGCGCTGAAATCGTACCGGCAGTACGCCCGGCGTGTTCAACATCGGTCGCCTGTCGCAATTGCAGCCGAATTGCAAACGGACCAACCATTGCCATTAAGGTCACCGGCACTGCAAAAAGCAGGATTACCCCGATCAGCGCAGCTAAAAAACCACCGGCGGCCACGCTCCGCAGCGCTCCCTGGGCAAAACTGAGGATAGGACGGGCAACAAAGGGGATTACCGCACAACTGATACCGGCCCAACCGATGAGCTGAAATAATAACCGCCAGTCTGGTCGGCGGTCGGCCAGCGTACCACCTAAACGATAGCCTATCGCCAGATAGACCAGCGTCATCCCAATCACAACTGCCCAGATCGGCTGGGAAGTGCCAAAAAAAGGTGCCAGCATGCGCGGCATCACCATTTCAATGCCAAGGGTACCGATTCCGGCCAGAAAGACCACCGTCAGTAGGAGTCGATCATTCACCCTGGTCTGTTCCCTCAACAATAGCGTTTCCTGAGCCATGCGCTATTTCCACTTATCCGCTTGCCGAACGTCTCTCCCACACCCCGCGCCTATCCCTGGCATATCAGTTTGGCTCTGACTTCACCCAACACAGTATCCGACTTCGATCCGACGGTGCCGTGCTCAGATCAGGATGCGTATACTGATGCCGTCCGAGGTGTGATGTGAGTTGGCCGACATCTCACCTGATCGCACTGATAATCAATCGTTCGAGAAGCTGCAAGAGCAGCATTGCCACAATTGGCGAGAAATCGAACATCCCTATATTAGGCATAATACTCCGAATAGGCCCCAAAATTGGCTCGGTAATTTCGTGTAAGACACGAGTCACAGGAAAGTTCCCCTGTGGATCGATCCATGAGGCAAGAACGCGCCCTAGAATCGCATAAAATAAGACTGTAAAGAGAATACTTACGAAACTGATCAAAAAACCCGACATTTTACTCCCTCCCATCGGTATCTGGCGCCTCAAAACGCGCCCGCACTGCTGCGGCATGGGCAAACAGCCCCTCGGCTTCAGCAAGCCGTATCGCTGCTGGACCGATTCGGTTTAGACCAGAGCGATTCAATCCGACCAGTGAAATCACTTTCCGAAAACTATCAACATTGACCGGCGAAGCATAACGAGCGGTTCCCTCAGTTGGCATAATGTGTGACGGGCCAGCTACATAATCACCGAGAACCTCAAACGACTCTTCACCGAGAAAGACGCCACCGGCATTGCGTACAAGACCAACATACGACCATGGATCGGCAATCAATAGGCAGAGGTGCTCAGGAGCGTAGTCGTTCGCCAATTCAAATGCCGTCACCAGATCGGGCACTACCACAATACCACCACGTCGCGTTACTGCATCACGGGCAGCCTGTGCATTCGTCGGCGGGAGTGTTGTGAGTTGTCGTTCAACTTCTTGCTGAACCTGTTGCGCCAACTGCGGATCCGGTGTCAATAAAATCGCGCTGGCCTCGACATGCTCGGCCTGAGCCAGAAGATCGGCAGCAACTGACCTGGGGTTCGCCGTGTGATCGGCAATAATAAGCGTCTCGGTTGGCCCTGGCAAACTCACGACGCCGACTGTACCGTAAACCAACCGCATCGCCTGGATAACGTAACGATTCCCTGGCCCCGCCACAGCTTCGACCCGTGGCACGCTGGCAGTACCGTATGCCAGCGCAGCAATAGCCTGTGCTCCACCGATGGCAAACAAGCGGTCAACCCCGGCCAGATGAGCAGCCGCCAACACAATCGCTGCTGGTTCACCAGTTGCTCGTTGCGGCGGTGAGCAAACGATAATCTCACGCACACCGGCAACCCTGGCCGGTACAGCCGCATGGATCAGCGACGACGGCAATGGGGCAGCACCGCCAGGTACATAAATCCCAACCCGATCAAGTGGCCGCACTAACTGGCCTAACGCTCCTTCGACGGTAAACTCGACCCAAGAGTTGCGCAGTTGCCGTTCGTGAAAGCGGCGAATTTCACCAATGGCCAGCAAGAGTGCATGACGCAGAGTTGGATCGAGATCAGCCGCTGCCGCTGCCCAACGCTCACGTGGAATCTCAAATGTCTCGCACGCTACTCCGTCAAAGCGTAACGTGTACTCGCGTAATGCCGCATCACCATGCTGTCGAACCGCTGCAATGATCTCAGCGACTACAGATGTTGTGTCCGTATCATCATCAAGCGACCTACGACAGAGAATCCCAGCACGGGCGGCATCAAGATCGTTAATGATAGGAATTGTCATCACTGATCACTCGCAAACTAAAAACCGAAACCTGGCAACCAACCTTTACGGCTGCTGTATCATTGTACCGTATTCGCATGATTACGGTCGCGCTGCCAGCGTTACCGTCACATCAAGCTGCTCACTACCACGTTGGATCTTCAGTACGACCTGATCACCAACCTGCAATAAGTCAATCATACCGACCAGTTGATCGCTTGAGAAGATCGGTGCCCCGTTACAAGCGATGATAATATCACCTCCGATTCGCACCGGCAAACCACGATAGGTTGCGGTGGTTGACCCACCCTGTAGACCGGCTGCGGCTGCCGGACTCCCTTCCTGAACTGCACCAACGAGGACGCCCCGATTGATAGCAAGACCAAACCGATTCGCAAACAGGGTGTCAACCGTCGTCATGCTGATGCCCAGCCACGGATGATCGTAACGTCCTTGCTTGATTAACGCTGGCACCACGCGAGCTACAGTTTGCGCCGGAACAGCGTAGCCAACTCCTTCAAAATTACTCCCGCCGAGACTGACGGCAATTGCGGTGTTGACCCCGATCACTTCACCTCGCAAATTGAGGAGTGGGCCGCCCGAATTACCCGGATTAATCGCGGCATCTGTCTGTATCACGTTCGGAATACTGAAGCTACCAACACGACGTTCTGGGCCACGCAATGTACGCCCCAATCCACTGATAACGCCAACGGTGAGCGTATTCCGCTGACCAAAAGGGCTGCCAATGGCAACTGCGGTTTGCCCGACCTGTAATGTTTCGCTATTCCCCAACGGTAGCGGTTTCACGCCTTCTGGCAGACTGTTTACCTTGATCACTGCCAGATCACTGTCGGGATCACTACCGATCAGATCGGCAATAACCGTTGCACCGTTCGCAAAACGTACCTGGATCTGAAATGCCCCCGCAATCACGTGGTGATTTGTCACGATATGTCCCTGATCATCATACAGAAACCCTGAACCCTGACCACTTGGGCCATCTGGAGTAATCGGGGGGTGACCAGGTGGAAGATTAGCACTCTGATCAACCACTACATCTAGACTTACAACGGCTGGATTGACACGTCGGTAAAGATCAACTAACCGTTGTTCAGACTCACTCAATTCTGTTTCCACCACAACCGAAGTATTTCCAACCTCTATCGGCAGCAGCGGAGCATCGGTTGGCCGAATCGGTGGCGACGTTGGAGTCGGCGCTTCATTACTGGTAACTACCGTTAGATTGGCACGCGCACAACCGGTGACGATAAAAAGGAGCAATATAAGGAGAACCCGGCGCATAGTGTCATCTCCGTCATGGTGAATAGCACAATGGTACGTTTGCAGGTTACACAGTTCATCATACCAGAGAAGAGAGGTGAAGGCTAAGAGAAGTCATTTCCGAACAAGGCGTTGCCGAGTTCTCAGCTTTGGGTCACCTGCGCTGATCAGACAATGCCCAAGCAGAGTGACACCGAGAACTGTACGTATCCGCTCCTGATGACTCGCGAATCGCCTGGATACGCGACTGGAAGGCATCGCCTCTGAGGGGATTGTGGGAGCACAAACCTCTAGAGCGTGAAATCTCCCCTACTGTGCACTAAAGGGCATAATCGGCGCACCAATGAGGGTCTGCGCACCACTGCGTGCGCTGCAGACGGGTGGGGAACTAATCCCGATTGCGCAGCTCTTTTGCTCTTTCCCCATTACCACTGTTGGGAGGAAAAGGACGTTACAAGCCCGCAGTCGCCCTTTACCCCGGTTCCTCTTCATCGTGAAAGAGCGGAGCCAGTGCAAGCGACTGCCCGGAAGGAACGGTATTCTACTACCCCTGGCCAACCGCTCCTTGTTGAGCAGAGGACGGCCATAACCCAGGCCAGATCGAAGCAAAGAAAAGGCCAGCGGCAAAACCGGCTTGCACACCGTTGATCAGCAAAAGCCAAAGAGGTGCAAACCACCAACCGCTATAATGTCCGATAATCTCAAGCGGCCAGAGTAAAAATGGTAGGGCTGCCAATACCAGACGCTGTGACCAGACTAACGACCGATACCAGCGTAACAACGAAGGCGCCCGCTCGCCGATCATCAGCCGGGCCAACCAGAGACCGATAGTAGCCCCCCAACAGCGAGCACACACCGCCATCGGCCAGCCCAACAACCATAACGAACGTTCTGGCGTTGGACAGATATACGTTGCCAGCAGATCACGGGCGAAGGTACCGGTCTCACTCACGAGGGGTAAACCGGTTGCGCGCAAGAGCGGTGAAGCTATCGGTCCCAAAAAGAGAATCCAGAGTATTAGATCGTACACTTGGGGTGACCAGGAACGTTGCGAGTGTGGCGTTGGTAGAGCGTATACAGTCATAGCGCTGTCCATTTCACGATAGCAATCCATCGGTGTGTCATAACCTCATTGTACCAGAGATTATTGATATGCAACACACCCGTGAAATGAGACAGTTCAACGAGAACGAGACAACATCTTCGACAGGCACCGCATATCCCACCAGATACGCGGCAGACGAGCAATCTTCTCGCGTAGCGGGAGATACGCACGTCGGGTATACGAGTCGTAACGATTTTGCTCTATTTTATCGAGAATACCGCGGTAGACACGTGCAGCAGCCGCGACCGCCAGACGTACCTCTGGCGGCAACAGTGCAATGCCGGGCCAACTTTCGTCGTACAACTGATGAGCACGTGCCACCTGGAACTTCATCAACGCAATAAACCGCTCATCATACACGCGGGCTAGAATGTCATCAGCAGTGAGACCAAAGCGTGCCAGTTCATCTTCAGGCAAATACACTCGCTGGCGATCAGCATCCTCGCCGATGTCGCGCAAAATATTGGTAAGCTGCAACGCAACACCGAGCTTGATCGCATAAGGTTGTGCACCAGGTGCTGCACCGGTAATGCCGATCACCAGCAAGCCTACCACCGACGCAACACGATAGCAATAGAGCCAGAGGTCGGCAAACGTGGCATAGCGTGAAATGGTGAGATCCATTGCGACCCCTGCCAGCAATTCGTCGATCAGACTCGGCGAAAGGTTATAACGCTGGCAGGTATCGGCCCAGGCCAATAATACTGGGTGTGAGGTATCAAACCGTGGCCGACGTGCAATCCGGATCCATTCGGCTAATGCCCGTGCCGGATCAGATTCGGCCATGTCAACAGTATCATCGGTAGTGCGACAAAAGGCGTACAATGCCCGCACAGCACGACGCTGCCCTGGTGGCAGAAATTGGGTACTGAAAAAGAAACTCTTTGAATGACGACGAATGATCTGATCGCATATCGCGTAAGCCTCGGCTAACGTTCGCGTTGGCGGTGGCGGCAACTCGTCGGTATGCGATGAGGCAGGAAGATCGCTGAGATGAAGGAGTTGGGCAAGCTGCTCATCTGCTGGCAGCGCCTGGCTCACCGGTAAGCCGTTTCCTCGCGTAAAGATCGAGAGCGAATTCAGCGACACACTGCACTCCTTTTGTCACATATCACGCTTATTTGTAATATACGCAATATTGCGTTTACCGGCAAGTACGAATCACACAGGATCGACCGCTATAAGAACGATCTCTGTGCACGGTTCACCTTCACCATTAGCGACTGCGACTCAGGAGTGACGCAACATTCTCAACGGCTTCCTGGGCATCACGACCTAAAAATGTTCCCGGCATCTTATGCGTCAAGACCGGATTAAGATTGAATGCGCGGCCACCATAGCCGAAGAGTGGCGTAGGCGGTGGCAATTGTTGAATCGCTCGACCGATTTCGAGCAACTGCGTAGCGGTTTCGGTTGTAGAAGCGGACAAACACACTAAATCAGGCTGAATATGACGCACCGCATCAAGCAGGTCCTTCACCGGCACTTCCGGCCCAAGGTAGATCACCTGCCAGCCATGACGAACAAAAAAGACTGATAACATCAGTGCGCCCAGATCGTGCTGTTCACTCGGCGCACAACCAACGAGAATTAACCCTCGCCCCTCTGTAACGTTATAGGTATTGAAGAGACTCGACAACTTACGCCGAATGAACTGGGTTGCAAAATGTTCTGCTGTCACCGAAATGCGTCCAGCGTGCCACTGCTCACCGATTTCAACCATCGTCGGCTGGATCAACTTCAAGAAGACATCTTCCAGCGGGTAGAGTGCAAATGCTTCACCCAGAATCTGCTCGGCGCGTGTCGCATCAAAATCGGTTAACGCAGTGATCAGCCGCGCCTGCATCCGCTCCCACGTATGTGGCTCGGTGTCGACCGCAGTGTTTAGCCACGAAAGACTGGTGTCGCTGCCCTCCATCATCAGGGCAATGGCTTGACTGATAGTAAGACCCTCGGCTGTACGGTCACGTAGCCAGCGAATGGTCGCAATATCACGCTCCGAGTAGAGGCGATGACCACCTTCCGTTCGCTGAGGACGGGGAACGCCATAACGACGTTCCCATGCCCGGAAGGTGTCCGCTGGCACACCCGTCTCCTGTGCGACAGCCTTCGTATTGTATCGTGGCTTGTCTGAGAATTGGGAGAGAAAATGCTGCGGTGCCATAGTTCCGCGACCCTTCACAGTGCTCACAAGGTGAGACAACAGTCTATAAGCATTGATACCTTAGTTCTGCTATACCATCGTTCACGAAAACGTTTGCGCTTATCACGGCCTTGTCACGACCAACCGTGAAGCGTGGTACAATGTCACTAATATTGTATCATGTTGCACAATCACTGTCAATAAATTGCACAATTATACTTTATCTTCGTTGCATTTAATCAAAGCTTCACTCCTATGCGGGCACTTATTACCGGAATTAACGGCTTTGTTGGTGGTCATTTGGCCGAATATCTGCTTGCCGATGGACGGTGGGAAGTTTGGGGACTGTCGCGCTCACCGCACCTGACTCTGCCCCATCTGATCGGCAAAGTAGAGCTTGTCCAAGCCGATCTGGCCGATGCCGAAGCAACCATGCGGGCGCTGGTGCGGGTACGACCAAATGTTATTTTTCACCTTGCCGGTCAACCATTTGTTCCTGAATCGTTTCGTGACCCGGCCGGAACCCTGGCTGCCAATACACTAGGGGCATTGCACATTTTCCTTACCCTGATCGAATACCGTATGGCGACGCGGGTGCTAGTGATCGGTACCAATGAGGAATATGGCAAGATCGATCCTGACGACTTGCCGATTGATGAAGATACCCCTTTACGACCAACGAGCCCGTATGGGGTCAGTAAAGCAGCTCAAAGTCTCCTTGCTTTGCAATACTACTACAGCCACGGCCTTGATCTGGTGCGTGTCCGACCCTTTACGCACATCGGCCCTCGCCAGAACGAACGATTTGTCACCGCCGCCTTCGCCCGCCAGATCGCCCGCATCGAGTTAGGGTTACAACCACCTGTCGTGCAAGTAGGGAATCTGTCTGCCCAGCGTGATTTTACCGATGTACGTGATGTGGTAGCCGCCTATGCCTTACTGGCCGAATACGGTGAAAGTGGGATGGTATACAACGTTGGCTCTGGACGTGCGGTGATGATTCGTGAAGTGCTCGATATGCTGCTGGCAGAATGTACTGTCCCGGTTGAAGTGCGCTTGAACCCAGAACTGATGCGCCCCATTGATGTTCCGCTCGTCGTCTGTGATGCGTCTCGGCTGCGTATGCGTACTGGCTGGCAGCCACACTACACGTTGGCCGAAACCCTGCACGATATTCTGACCTATTGGCGTGAACGGGTACGCACCGAAGTAACAACTACCACTGGCTAAGAAAATCGTCACCAGCGTACCATCTTTTGTAAACTGTTTGTGTTCTGTTCACGTTATACTACGCTCATCATCGACCGGTAGAGAGCTATTTGTAACCTAGCACGAGCAGAGTAGTCTATGAAAGCAGTCATTCTTGTTGGCGGTCAGGGTTCGCGATTACGTCCACTCACCTGCCGCACACCCAAACCAATGCTACCGCTGGTCAATCAACCGTTTATCGAGTGGATGTTGTTACGTCTGCGCGATTATGGAATCCGTGAGGTCATCCTCGCTGTCCAGTATCTGGCCGATCGCTTCCGAGCTGCGCTTGGCGATGGTTCACGGCTGGGTATGAATCTGCACATCGTCGAGGAACCGGAACCACGCGGTACCGCGGGCGCCGTCAAGCATGTTGAACATCTGTTAGAAGGCACAACCTTTGTTTTTAACGGCGATGTGATGACCGACCTTGATCTGCAAGCAATGCTCGATTTCCACCGCGAACGCGGCAGTAAGGTGACCATTTCGCTTACCCCTGTTGACGACCCTACCCAATTTGGGCTGGTTGAAACCGACCGCGACGGTCGTGTCCGCCGTTTTCTTGAAAAGCCACGAGCCGAAGACATTACCACGAATCTGATTAATGCCGGGACGTACCTGATCGAGCCGGAGATCTTCCGTTATGTGCCACCCAATGAATTTTATATGTTTGAGCGTGGTCTCTTCCCGGTGGTGCTACAAACCGGCGATCCGATGTATGGCTTCCCATCACGGGCTTACTGGACCGACATTGGTAAACCGCAGACCTATCTCGATGTTCACCACGACATTTTGATCGGGAAAGTGCAATATCATTTCCGTGGTCAACAAATTGGCGAACGGATCTGGGTGGAAGGCGAAGCCGAGATTCACTCCAGCGCCCACATCGTTGGACCGGTTGTGATTGGTCACGGCACGCGCATTGGACGGGGGAGTCGCATCGTCGGCCCAACCGTCATTGGTTCCCACTGCACAATTGGTCCTGAATGTCAGATCGAAGGCGTTGTTATGTGGGATGGAAATATCATCGAAGAGGGAACAATCCTGCGCAACTGTGTGCTGGGGTACAGTAATCATATCGGTGAACGTAGTCATATCAGTGATGGGGCAATTATCAGCGACGAGTGCCGGATCGGGCAGGAAAACCGCCTTGAACGCGGTATTCGCATTTGGCCAGGCACAACCCTCAATGATCGGGCGATTTCCTTCTGAATACTATTTCGCGGCCAGTAAATCACGGATTTCGATACGTAGACGCTCCGTCAGGGTGGGTTCAGTTGGCGCAGGTGATGCCTGCGCCTCAATTGATGACTTCTGATCCTATTTCGCGGCCAGTAAATCACGGATTTCGATGAGCAGACGCTCGGTGAGGGTAGTCTCAGTTGGTGCAGGTGATGCCTGCGCTTCACGTAGCCGTATCTTCCTGATAAACTGCACAATCAAGAAGAGCACAAACGCAATCAATAAAAAGTTGATAACAGCCGTCAAAAACGCGCCATACGCCAACACCGGCCCGCTCGCCCGCGCTTCAACCAGGGTTGTTGCAGTCTGTCCACCAAGCGGAATAAAATAGTCGCTAAAGTCCGCTCGCCCGCCAAAAAGCAGACCGATGATCGGATTGATAATATCGGTTACTAATGAGTTAACAATTGCCGTAAACGAAGCGCCAATTATCACTCCAATCGCCAGATCGACAACATTTCCTCGCATGATGAACTCACGAAACTCTTTGAACATACGATCCTCCTGATAGGTTGCACACTGTCTTATTGACACTATAGCCCATTCGAGGGAGAAGTGTTCAGATGAAAGCTCCTTCCCCCTGTGTAATGAACAGAGCAACACGCGCAATGAATCTCAATCCAGTCGCTCAAAATGGTTCCTGACCCACAGATTTTCTGAGAGCACAAACCGCTAGCTCACGTTCTACGCACGCTAAAAACTATCGTTCGTTACATCAGCATTGAGGTCGGGTTTGAAACTGTCTTATCGCTGTGATGAGCAGCATACTTACCGGCGATCATCACTTCTCCTCTGTTCATCTTCATTGAAACCATGATAAACGCAGAAAATTCATTTGATTTCAGAGCTAAAAGTCGAGCAATCGAAAATTGATTATTAGTCTAAAAATCTTCACACACGGTTATGAGTTACAGCACTCTACCCTGACGAGTTTGTGATACTGTGTACATAGAACTATGATCGGCAAGAAGTTGTTGGAAAAGAGTCTGCTATGGCACGCCCAAAACGACCGCCTCATCCAATGATTGCCCGTGCTCGTGCGCATCTACGAGCAATTGCACCCGACTTGCAATTTGCACCGTTGATTTTGCGCACGCTCGACGGGCCACCAGGCAGTCCACGTTACGCTGTTTCCGTAGCGCGCTGCCAGAATGTAGGGGAATGTCCTTATGAAATGGCAGACCCTTCGGTCTGTACCGTGCCAAGCTGTGATCTACGCCGTTCGCTACGCCTGTTGCTCAACGCCGATGGCAGCCTGGCGCAAGTAATTGAAGGGCACCGACGCTGGAATCCACGGCCACCTGATGACGTCACGCCCTGACCGGAAGGCAACAAGGAGGTTGCTATGTACCGCCACATTCTCGTTCCGCTCGATGGTTCGGCGCTCGCCGAGCAAGTTTTGCCTCATGTCCATGCCCTGGCCGCTAATGAAGGCACGGTCAAAATCACGCTGTTGCGTGCCGTGCCGCCAATCTTCACAACTACCGTCGATTACAGTGGTTTATTGGCTGCGACGACCGAAGCGCTAAATACGATGGAACAGGAGGCACTCGAATATCTCCAACAGATTGCGAAGCAGTTTCAAAGTGAAGGATATCAGGTACATACCGAGGTTAGTGCACTTCCGCCGGCTGAGGCAATTATTGAGTACGCCGAGAATCATGATGTTGATCTCATCGTGATTGCCACCCACGGTCGGAGTGGGATCAGTCGCTGGGTGTTCGGCAGTGTCACGCAAAAAGTTGTTCAGGTAGCGCCAACACCGGTGTTGGTGATTCGACCAAAGGAAGGGAAATAGTTCGGATCATAGGGATTCGATCAGCCCTTTCACCCCTGGCAGCAGAGCATGACAAACTGCGATAACGGCAGGACAACGCGATGAACAGAGAGTAGTGCTGGTGATTAAAAGGCGAGAGGTGGGTTATGAACCCACCTCTTGCCTCCAAGCGGTACTGGTGAGCCGGGTGGGGATCGAACCCACGACCCTCTGATTAAAAGTCAGGTGCTCTACCTCTGAGCTACCGGCCCGCCAAGGAGTAGTATAGCTGAGTCTGGCTCAGGCGTCAAATGAATGCCAGCGCATTGTGTCGAAGTGATAATGAAGTGTTTGATCATCCTCGTTAAAGAATCTGAAACACCCCAGCACGACTCGGCGCTACGCATTCTCCACGCGGTGAAATGCCTCGGCCAGAGGTAAGCCAAACTCCCGCCCACGTTCAGCCGCCCACTGGCGTACCATCTCAGCCAGTTGGGTTTGATCAATTCCTAATTGGGAAACGTGGCAACGCAGTGCCGCCAGCTTCTGCTCGATAGTCGCACTAATGTCTACCGCGAAATTCAATACTGGGGCGCCGGTAACAAAGACTTCACGAACTTTGCTCGGTGGATAACCTTCGGCCAGTAATTCGGGAAAATCCCAACTGTTCTGCGCCGCCGGGTATACCGCTGCCAGGGTTGCGTTAGCTGCTGCGAGATGATCGGGATGGAAACGTGGAATTGAATACTGCGGTGTCCATACCCGATCTGGCGACTGACAAACGACACGCTGGGCGCGAATTCGTCGAATCTGACGCACAATGTCGCGGCGCAATTCGAGTGTTGGCTGCAACATGCCGTCTGGGTAATCGAGGAAGATCACCTCTTTCAAACCGAGAACCCGAGCTGCTGCCTGCTGTTCCGCTTTACGAATGTCGCTAATCCGACGCCGTGCTGCCGGACCAACATCGGTAGCATCATCAGGCCCACCACCACTACCATCGGTACAGATCACCAGCGTAATTTCCCACCCTTCGGCAGCCCAGGCCGCAAGCGTCCCACCACAACTGAATTCAGCATCATCAGGGTGAGCAACAACGACCAATGCAGTACGCGGTTCAACGGGTGAATGTTGCATGGTTGCTCCTTAAGACGTTGTTATACTGTGAGGTAGCATACCATAATTTCATCAATATCTTTTCAGTGTTGCTGCCCACACCTGCTTGAAGCGTCCTACTCACTTGCCCGCCGTACCTCAGCCGCTGCTGCTCGTACACGCGCCAGTGCATCACTCGATGGTGGCGGCGCTGGTGAGTTTAGAGTCTGCTCAAATGTCTTGCCAAAATCGGTGAGCCATTGACTGAAACGCTCCATCGATTGCCACGGATTGATAATCCGCCCTAATCCAATGGTTGTAATCGCATTGAGCATATTCCACGGATAGCCTACTAGTTGGTCAATACTTTGCCGGGTAACATTGCCCACGAACGCACCGGCATTAGCGACGACTGTTGTTCCGGCAGGTGGATTGATCACGGCAAATGCCTGCCGTCGTAATTCTTCAGCGTTGGTGATAACGGTGATCGGATCTCTGCCACGTACCGAAGCCTGACAGCCAAGGCGCCATCCAGCCTGTAAGTTTTCATCGCTTAGCCAGATTTTTTCGCGGTCGTTAGGTGGACTAAGCGACTCGGCTCCGGCCAGCACGCGCACTTTGCAGGTCTGACAAAAGCCGGTACCATCACAAACAAAACCAATATGCGCACCATTCCGTCGCGCAACGTCCAGAATTCGCTCACCAGGACGGGCATTCATCTCGACATCGTTGATAATTACTGATGTCATAGCATTCTCCTTCATAGGGAAAGGGTGTTTATTCTTATTGTAACGCGGTTTTGGTCTAAATAGTGGTATGATTACAATAGAGAGTGAATACAAGACAACGCTTTGCCGTGTTGCACGACGACCCAGTGCTCAGCACGACCTCCACGGTTTTTCTACGCTGGGTTGTCTGCTGCTGACAGCCAATGTCATTCTACGCCGTCTTACAGCATAATACACCAGTGCTTACACCCCCAGCTACCTCGTCGGCGCTGGCCGATCTAATCTGGCTCAATACTGCCGACATGCTACGCGGTTTTGGGATCAGTCGTCCACCTTGGCTACACGGGCTGGCAACCATCCTGGCGCGCCCGGCAGCACGTCGTTTTGCCCGCCAGCTTCTGACATTCGATGCTTTGGTTGGCACCTCTGGATTACCCACCGCTAGCGCCTGGATTTGTTCACATTTCGCTCCCGGATTAGACATTCTTGGGTATCCCCCGCCAAACACAGGGCCACTCCTGGTTGTTGCTAACCATCCCGGATTGCTTGATGCTGCGGCGCTGATGACCACTCTCAATCGTAGCGATCTCAAAGTGATTGCCATTGCCCGACCACTGTTGCGCGCACTTCCCCACACGAGGGCTACCATCATTCCGGTCGGTACCACTGTGCAACACCGTATGAACGCTGTACGCCACGCTATGCGCCACTTGCAGCAGGGAGGAGCAATCCTGACCTTTCCGGCCGGACGCATCGAACCCGATCCGGCACACGATCTCACGGCGATAGCCAGCTTAACGGCATGGTCTGCAAGTCTCGATCTCTTCGGGCGCATTGCAATCGGGCTACCGGTAGTGACTGCCATCGTCAGTCATGTACAGGCCCCGGCTGCGTTACACCATCCGCTTACCCGTTTGCGTCGCAATCCAGCCGACCGCCAGTGGCTGGCTGCGATTCTGCAAGTGTTGTGGCCGCACCTGGCAACAACACCAGTGCAGGTTCGATTTAGCCCACTACTTCATGCCGATCATGATCTGCGAACAAACGTACAGTTCTGGGCAAAAATCCTTATGCAACAGGCCAACACAACGTGTTTATAGAAACGTGTTTATAGAGGAGTTTCATGGATCGCCGCCATTTCATTGTCGCTAGCTCGGTGCTGGTTGATATGATGGGTTACGGCCTGATTATGCCGTTATTACCCTTCATCGTTAAGACCTGGACGAGCGATGCTTTCATTGTCGGGATGCTCGGCTCGTTGTATGCTGCAACGCAATTGCTGGTTGCGCCCATCTTGGGTAGCCTATCTGACCGCATTGGTCGGCGTCCGGTGCTGCTGCTATGTCTCTTTGGTTCAGCGCTGGCCTATCTGAGCATAGCGCTAGCCAACTCAATCACCTTGCTCGCAGCCGCCATCGCTTTAGGCGGGGCTGCCGGTTCAAGTATGCCGGTAGCGCAGGCCTACATTGCCGACACCACCACACCACAACATCGCGCCCGTGGTTTAGGGCTACTAGGTGCAGCCTTCGGCCTGGGACTGATCGGCGGAGCAGCGATGGGGGGATTCCTGGGTCAGTACGGATTAGCGATACCACCGGCTCTGGCGGCTGCAATTGCACTAGGCAATGCACTGTACGCAACCATTGCCTTGCCCGAATCGCTCCCACCACACCATCGTCACCATTCGACATACTGGTTACAGCTTTTCGCACCTGTATATACCGCCATGCAGATACCAACAATACGGCCACTACTCTTTGCGGTTGTGCTGCTTAACATCGCATTTGCCGGTTTGCAGAGCAATGTTGCTCTCTTCACAATGACCCGCTTTGGGTGGGGGCCAACCCAAAATGCGCTGCTTTTTGTGTTCGTTGGAATATGGGCCGCGATCACGCAAGCCGGACTGCTCAAAATCTTGCATCCCCTGCTCGGTGACACGCGCCTAGCCGGTGGTGGTATGGGCTTCATGGCCCTGGCGTTTCTGCTGGTTGGTATGGTCAAACAGAGCGACTGGCTCCTCTTCCCACTGGCCGCAATGCTGGCAATTGGGATGGGGCTTGCGGTACCAACGCTGACCAGTATCATCTCACAGCGTGCCGGGAACAATCGCCAGGGAGCTGTTCTTGGCGGTATGCAGGCGCTTATTAGCCTGGCGCTCATCGTCGGGCCGCTCAGCTTTGGTTTTCTCTTTGACCGCTTTGGCCCCGACACCCCCTACCTCATCGGTGGTACGCTGCTCACCGGTGCATGGCTGGTGGTGGTATGGACGTTTCTCCAACCGATACCTGCCCTGCCACCAATTGCTTCTCGTCCTGTGGAAGACTCAGAGGCCTAACTATGACAACTCTCACTCCAATTACCCGTGCAGCGATGGCAGATTTGCCAACCAGATTTGGTCATTTTCAGATCGCAGTTTACCTCGATGCTGAACAAAAAGAACAAGTTGCCCTGTTCTGCGGCCAAATTGACAACTCAGACCCAGTCCTCACCCGTCTTCACTCTGAATGTCTTACCGGCGACATCTTTGGCTCACACCGCTGCGATTGTGGCGAGCAACTAGCTGCCGCACTGACTGCCATTCAGCAAGAAGGACGCGGCGTGTTACTGTATCTCAGACAAGAGGGACGTGGGATCGGGTTGGTGAACAAGATTCGCGCTTACGCGCTTCAGCAACAAGGACTCGATACAGTCGAGGCCAATCGTGCGCTGGGATTTCCCGATGATATGCGCGATTACAGCATCGCTGCCGCCATCCTACGTGATCTCGGCATCACCAGCGTGCGTCTGCTTACTAACAATCCTGCCAAAATGACCAGTCTCGAACAGCACGGGATTCATGTGCTTGAACGAGTACCGCTGCAAGTTCCGGCAACGACCTATAGCGCTAGCTACCTACTCACCAAGCAGCTTCGTATGGGGCATTTGCTCGACAGCCGGTTGTTGTAGGAAAGAAGGGTGACGGTAGGCAGTGTATCACCTGCGGTGTGAACAGATTGAGAAGCCGCTCCTAATGCTCAACCATACGTTGCCGAAGCGCTTCAAACAAAATGATGCTTCCGGCTACACCAGCGTTGAGCGACTCAATCGAACCAACCATTGGAATGGCAATCAAGTGCTGGGCCAGAGCACGAGCGGATGAACTCAAACCGTGAGCTTCATTGCCGATAATTAGTGCTGCGGGTTGACGCCAATCCACCGCGTAGTAAGGCTGTTTACCCGTGCTATCAGCCGCATAGACGGTCAACGAACGCAGCTCGGTACTTACCATTTCCCACGACCATATTCGCAGGGGCAACAGAAAGTGTGCACCCATTGCTGCACGAGCCACTTTTGGATTGAAGGGATCGACAGTTCCAGGAGCACAGATAACGAGACCAACTCCAGCAGCAGCAGCCGAACGGAGAAGGGTTCCCACATTGCCAGGGTCTTGGATAGCATCTAAAACAAGGCGCAGACCGGGTCGCGGTGACAATTCAGGCCAGCGCACAGCCGCCACAACTCCCTGGGGCTGTTCAGTATCGGCAGCGGCAGCAACAGCGGCAGGAGTTGCCGGATAGCAGTTTGGTAACTGACGCAGACGATTCAACAGCGCCGTACCGGCAGGAGTGGATGACAGTTGTTCAGGAGCGTACAGCGCAAGGCGCAACTCAGCTCCGGACGACAGCGCATCGCTAACGAGACGAACCCCTTCGATAACGAAACTCCGCTCGCTTCGCCGATGACGTGCCGATTCGGCGAGCAAGCGGAGCCACTTCACATGCTGGTTTGCAGAACTAGAGATCACACCGGCAGGGAACAGTGATCGGTTCACGCAACAGCAGCCGATTGCGCCTGGGCAACGATCCGAGCAAAAGCTTGCGGATCGCGTACCGCAAGATCGGCCAACATCTTGCGGTCAATCACAATGTTCGCTTTCTTCAGGCTATTCATTAGGCGGCTATAGGTTGTACCGTGAAGGCGGGCCGCTGCATTGATACGAATAATCCACAGACGGCGAAAATCACGCTTACGTCGACGTCGGTCACGATACGCATCAGCAAGTGCGTGCATCACCGCCTCGTGCGCCACCTTGTAATGGCGACTGCGCGCACCGCGATACCCTTTGGCCTGAGCTAACAGTTTCTTGTGGCGCTTACGCACCATTATGCCACGCTTGACACGAGTCATAATTTTTCTCCTTTAACGGATAGGTCAGGGGGTGGCAAACCAAACCCTGAACTTCACCCGCGATCAACTAAAGATATTCCTGCGCGAATAATAATGACCTGACACAGTACTTCCGTGCCGAGCCTACTCTAACCCGTAAGGCAGTGCTCTCTGCAACAAGCGACGGTTAGCAGGGGAAACCGGATGCCCCTTCCCCCAGGCGCGTTGCGAACGGCTGGGTCGGTTACGCTTGTTTCCACGCACACCACGCTGTTGAAGAAACTTACCCGACGCTGTTACCTTAAAGCGCTTTTTCGCGCCTTTGTGCGTCTTCATTTTCATCTTAGGCATTGAACAGCTCCTCTAGTGCCACCGGATGGCGTAACACCGACCGGTATCGCATCAGTTATCGTCGTCTTCGGCGTCCCCGTTCTGCTTCCTCTTCTTCGTCGAAATCGTCTTCCTCGTCGTCGTAATCTTCGTCGAAGAAATCTTCATCTGCTTCAGTATCCTCGATCTCCTCGACTTCTGCGCTACTATCCTCGACGAGTTCTTCTTCCGCAACGACTTCTTCTTCGGCTACCGGTGCCGCCGCAGCCGCATCAGGTTTCGTGCTGGTTGTCCCGCTCTGTGCAGCGCGCTGAGCGGCTGCCTTTTGCGCCTGTTGAGCTGCTTTCAACACTTTTGCCGTTGGCGCCAGCAACATTGACAAGACACGGCCCTCCATGAGCGGTTTCTGTTCGATGACGGCAATATCACTCAACTGCTCAGCAATCTGATCGAGCATCTGCCGCCCAATTTCGGGATGAGCCATTTCACGACCACGAAAGCGCAAGTTGAATTTCACTTTGTCGCCGGCCAATAAGAAGCGCCGCGCCTGATTCGCTTTTACTGCAACATCGTGATCGTCAGTCTTTGGCATGAGCCGAATTTGTTTGAGTTCCGACTGTTTTTGATTACGACGCGCTTCACGCTCTTTCTTGCTCTGCTCGTAGCGAAATTTGCCATAATCAAGCAAACGACATACAGGTGGGACTGCATTTGGCGCGACTTCAACGAGATCGTACCCGCGTTCTTCAGCCATCGCCAGTGCCTCGCGAAGCGGAACAATCCCTACCTGCGTGCCATTCTCGTCAATGAGACGCACTTCACGAGCACGAATACGATTATTGATGCGAAACCGGTCTCTAATGGCGCGACTCCTTCGTCTTGCAAAGGGTGACAGACGCGACAAGCAGGATAGTTATGGTTGCTTACTGTCACCACAACCTGACTTTCCAACTTTTTGACAACAAGATAACATCGCCCCAGAGCGATGCTACGTCAATGCGGCATTATACCAGTCTGTACGAGGTTCGTCAAACGTTGCGGGCAGGAAAACAGGAGTTTCAGCATGCACAGCTTCGAATTACCAGCCGCCTCGAAAGTGCAGGCATCTGGCCTGCGTGAAGTGGAGCTATGACGGGAAGGCGTTGGCTGCCGTATCTTCCTGCGAGAGGGGCAGTGGGAAACTCGCTAGGAGCGTGGGCATCCAGCCTGCGTTAGGTAGCCGTTCTTCAGAAGCGTATTTTAGGGTCTAACCCGCTACAATGACGAACTAGATCGGCGATGAAACAGGGTCTGGCCGTAGATGCTTGTTGGTACGGGAAGCTGCGCAGCGCTTCATACGCGGCGAATAGTTCGTAAATACTCCATTCCCCTCTCCCTACTGCAACCGGAGCGCTAGAGAAATGCGAATGGCTTGCAGGGAATACGTGGTCGTGGTATCATTAAATCTATGCCAGGGGAGCCTGGGTGAACCGGGCTGAGAGGGTGTCTCCAGCGTTACGCTACCGACACCGACCCTCTGAACCTGATCTGGGTTATGCCAGCGGAGGGAGGAGCAAACGGTGCAGATGTACGATCTGCGATTAGTGTATCCGTCCTGCGGTGGCAGGGCGGTTTTTTTACCCCTTCAATCGTTGCCGTCCGTCTGCTGGCGCAAGGAGGTACGCATGACACTCAATGAACGGATTGCCGTATTACGTGAGCAGGTACGCCAGCAGCGTCCCCTCATTCACCACATCACGAATTTTGTGGTGATGAACGACACCGCGAATGTGACCCTGCACATCGGCGGGTTGCCAGTGATGGCGCATGATCGGGCAGAAGTTGCCGAGATGGTAACGGCTGCTGGAGCGCTCGTGCTCAACGTGGGTACGTTGTCGCCTGATTGGATCGAAGCGATGTTGATTGCAGGGCGGCGCGCCAACGAGCTGGGCATTCCCATTGTGCTCGATCCGGTCGGCGCCGGCGCCACTACGTTGCGCACAACGAGTAATCGCCGCTTACTCGAAGAGCTACAGATTTCAATTGTGCGTGGCAATTCGGGTGAGATTGGCGCATTAGCCGGGATGGGTGGCGTGGTAAAGGGTGTTGAGACCGTTGTTGAGGTTGATAACCCACTTGCTGCCGCCCAGGCATTGGCCCGCCAGTACCAAACCGTGGTGGCGGTAACCGGTCGGCGCGACATCGTCACCGATGGGACACGAGTGTTTATGGTCGATAATGGTCACGAATGGCTTAAAACGCTCACCGGCACCGGCTGTTCAGCAACAACGGTGATTGCCGCATTTGCCGCGGTCGAACGTGATTATCCGTTGGCCGCAGCAGCCGCACTTGCCTGTTTTGGGTTGGCAGCCGAAATCGCGGCTCCAGCCGCACGTGGGCCAGCCAGTTTCAAAGTGGCGTTCTACGATGCAATATACCACCTTTCAGCCGACCAGATTCGGACAGGCGCACGAGTGACATTGGGAACAGAGTGAGAGCGTAGCGTCCTAGCCTGATTGAGAGCGTGTCTGAACAATACGCCTCTGGTCTGAAAGAGGAGTGTTTCAGACCTACCCCTGGAAAGGAAACCGTGATGAGCACGGCAAGAACAGTTGACTGGCGGCTCTACGTGATAACCGATGCTGGCCTAGCCCGTGGTCGTTCACATCGAGAGGTGATCGAGGCAGCGATCCGCGGTGGCGCGACTGTCGTGCAATATCGGGCGAAACATGTTTCCACCCGGCAGATGGTCACCGAGGCACAAGAACTGCGTGAACTGACCTATCGTACCGACGTACCCTTCATTGTCAATGATCGGGTAGATGTGGCGCTCGCAGTTGATGCTGATGGTGTACATATTGGTCAGGACGATATGCCGGTGGCGCTTGCCCGCAAATTGATCGGCGACCGGTTGTTAGGTGTTTCGGCGCACAGCCTGAGCGAAGCGGTACAGGCAGTACAAGATGGCGCCGATTACCTCGGTGTGGGACCAGTCTTTGCGACGCCGACTAAGCCCGATGCTGCCCCACCGATAGGCATCGATGGCCTGACAACCATTCGGCGGCAGATATCGATCCCGATTGTCGCCATTGGTGGCATCAACCAGACAAATGCTGCTGAAGTCATACGCACGGGTGTCAATGGTATTGCGGTGGTTTCGGCAGTGGTGGCGGCAGCAGATGTTACTGCTGCTACCCGCCAACTGATTTCGATTGTATCAGCAGTTCAGGAGCAGGTATTATGACGTTACCGCGTTGTTTGACTATTGCCGGTTCCGATTCGGGCGGTGGAGCCGGTATCCAGGCCGATCTGAAGGCGTTTGCCGCTCTGGGTGTGTACGGAATGAGCGCGTTGACAGCCGTCACTGCCCAAAATACGGTTGGTGTCCAAGGAGTGATTGAACTGCCGGCTGCGTTTGTTGGTCAGCAGATCGACTCAGTGGTAACCGACATCGGTGTTGACGCTGTGAAAACTGGGATGTTGGCCAACGCCGACATTATTGCCGTCGTCGCCGAAAAGGCTCGTACCTATCAATGGCCACATTTGGTTGTTGATCCGGTGATGATGGCAAAAAGTGGCGATCCTCTGTTGCGACCAGAGGCTCAACAGGCGTTGATCTCGCTCTTGTTTCCGCTGGCAACGATAGTAACGCCGAATATTCCAGAGGCGCGTGCCCTGACCGGACTTGCGATCACGACAGTGACGGAGATGGAACAGGCAGCACAGATGATTCATGCGATGGGGCCGCGTTGGGTACTGGTGAAAGGTGGTCATCTACAAGGTGACAGTGTTGATGTCCTCTTCGACGGCGCACAGTATCAGTACTTCACCGCGCCACGGATCGAAACCAGGCATACGCACGGTACTGGCTGTACGTTCGCTTCAGCCATCGCCGCCGGTCTGGCGAAGGGGCTAAGCGTGCCTGAAGCAGTTCAACAGGCAAAGGACTATATTACCACTGCGCTGCGCCATGCTCCTGGTTTAGGAAACGGACACGGCCCGGTACACCACTTTGCGGCCTGGTACGGCGTTAGTGAGGCGTAAAAGGATCGCGTTCCAGGTATACTCACCAGAAGGTAAACACCTGGAACGCGAGCGGAGAATACATAGGGCGCGTTAAGAAGCACACCCTTACTTCTTTTCAACCGTGCTGTTGACCACACCCATCAACACCTTGCCGAGTTCAGCCTGGGCCTCGATCACTCGCTGCATCGCCTCTTGCCAGCTCTGCATAACCTTCTGCATCTGAGCCGTATCCCAACCACGAGCGATGGTCGTCGGATCCGACTTCTTAAGCATCTCGAACCATCCCTCAATAAACCGGCTTTGGCTCTCGGTAAAGTTGCGCGTCATCTCCAGCACTTGTCGGCTCCATTCCACCAGCGAGGTTGGTGTCATCGGATTGAGACCGGGGATGGTCGGTACACCTGGCACAGAGGGCATCGTCGGCATATTGACACTATTCGCCGCCACTGCCTCGGCCCACATCCGGGTTAGCTCAACCTGCGCCTCAAGGGTCTGCTTCACCGTTCCGCGCCAGCTATCAACCGTCTTCTGCCATGCCTCCGGACTCTGCGGAGATGCCATGTATTGCATTGAGGCCATCCAGCTTTCCCACACCTTCTGCTGCGTGCCCGTCCACATTTTGATCATGTCGTTTACTTGCTTCGACCAGTCCATCGGATCCTCCATTCAGCGTTATGCGCTGTCTTCCCATTTTTTGCACCGCATATCTCATGCGGGTCTGCTGTCAGGGTAGAATAGTAGGTTACAGTGGAGTTACTAATGCGTTTCATTGCAACCATTTGACAGAAGGAACGCAAATCTCTACCATACTGTCAAATAGTACCGTTGCATCCCAAGAGTTCATGCTGCCGTTTTGGATTCCCGGTAGCGCGCCGACCATTCATCATGAGATACCAGGGAGGTCAATGATGACCACAATGGAGATTGCCACACTTCCCAACTTCGTGCATATTCGTGAAGTGGGGCCGCGTGATGGGTTGCAGAATGAGCCGGTCATTCTCAGCACAACTCAGAAGATAAAACTAATCGATCTGCTCGCTGCCACCGGGCTACGGGCAATTGAAGTGGGAGCTTTTGTGCGGCCTCAGAATGTTCCCCAGATGGCCGATACCGAAGCTGTATTTGCCGGTATCGAACGACGACCGGGGGTCGTATACAGTGCAATCGCACCAAATGTTGTCGGGGCGCGACGGGCAATTGCCGCTGGTGCAGATGTTGTTCAGGTATTTCTTAGCGCCAGCGAGAGCCATAATCGAAGCAATGTGAATATGAGTATCGAACAGTCGCTGATACAGGTGGCCGAGATGGCAACACTCGTCCACGCTGCGGGTAAGCCGTTCGATGCCGTTCTGTCGGTAGCGTTTGGCTGTCCATTTGAAGGCGATGTACCAATTGAGCGGGTCATGGATCTGTGCCAGCGGTTGCTCGATCTGGGAGCCGAGCAGTTAACGTTGGGCGACACCACCGGAATGGCACATCCACTCCTGGTACAAGCAGTGGTGCGCGCCTTTCGCGAACGCTTTCCACGCCAGCCGTTACGTCTGCATCTGCACAGTGCGCGTGGCGCCGGACTGGCTAATCTACTGGCCGCATTACAACTGGGTGTAGATATGTTCGATTCGAGCATCGGCGGCATTGGGGGTTGTCCGTTTGCCCCTGGCGCGCCCGGCAATCTTTGTACGGAAGATGTGACCCATCTGCTCCACGAGATGGGGATTGCAACTGGGCTGAATTTGCCGGCCCTGATGGCAACCGCCCGTGAACTTGAGCGCATGTTAGGGCATGAGGTGCCGGGTCAGACCATCAAAGCCGGTATCTGCAAGCACTTGCGAGATCGGGGAGAAGGATAGGCAGCGGAGGAGATGTTGCTGCAATACAGAGGTGAACAACGTGGATCCGCGTGATCGAGTAGTCATTATTACCGGCGCTTCAAGTGGGATTGGTGCGGCGACGGCGCGTTGTTTTGCAGAGGCCGGTGCCCATCTGGTGCTGGCGGCTCGTTCGCACGAGGCGTTAGAGCAGGTAGCAGCCGGCTTGCCACGAGCAATAGCTGTGCCAACTGATGTCACCGATCCGGTAGCTTGTGCCCATCTGGTTGAACGTGCTGTTGAAGCGTTTGGACGAGTTGACATCTTGATCAATAACGCCGGAATCGGATTGACCGGCCCAATCACTCATCTGGCTCGCGCCGATCTCGAGCGGGTATTGGCGGTTGATCTGCTGGGGCCGATCTGGTTAATTCAGGCCACAGTACCACTGATGCGTACTGCCGGTCGCGGTCAGATTATTAACGTTTCTTCAGTACTAGCAGCACAGCCATTACCTTTTCTGGGTGGTTATGCAGCGGCCAAAGCTGCACTTGAACAGATCAGTAACGCGCTCCGGATCGAGCTATACGGAAGCGGTATCACCGTTACGGTAGTACGTCCTGGTACTACCCGCACTGCGTTTAATCAGCGCAGGCTGGGACGTGGTCATGAACGACGACGAATTGCACCGCCTGGAGTACCGCCAGAGGCAGTGGCCCGCACTATCCTCCGTGCTGCTCGCACCGAGCCACGAATGGCCTATGTGAGTTGGAGTGATCGCCTGGCGTTGTGGATTAGTCGGATGGTTCCGGGATTGATCGATTCCGTGCTAGCCCGTGCGTTTGTTTGGGAAGAGCATTCGGTTCAGCATTGAGGGTATTTCGAGGAAATAATCGTGAATACACCGTCTGCGTTGTTGCGCCAACCGGCTCTCGATCCTGATGGTCAACAGCTCGCCTTCATCACCGCTGGAGATGTCTGGCTGGTCTCAATCGAAGGTGGAATTGCCGAACGTCTGACCGCTCATCCAGCACGCCATTACCAGCCGCGCTTCAGTCCCGATGGACAGCATCTGCTGTTTGGGGCCGGACGTGATGGTGCCGGTGATCTTTACGTCCTTGATCTGGCGGGTGGCGCACCGCAACAACTTACCTTCCAGGATGAACCGTGCTACCCGCAGGACTGGGCAAGTGACGGTGAAGCAGTCTATTTCACCAGTGATATTGAACAGATGGGGTATGGCATCTATCGTGTTGGTATATCTGGTGGGACACCGGCACCAATCTATCTTGAACCATACGAACAGCTCGATCAGGTCGCTGTCGCGCCAGATGGGCAGCAACTGGCATTTGTAAACGTGCGTGAACGCTGGTGGCGACGTGGTCCCCATCCCTTTTCGCCGAATGAAGTCTGGTTAGGCCCAGCCTATCCCGACTATCGAGCGCTCTGTCAATATGCGGGTCCTTACGGTCAGAGGTTTCGCTATGCCGGCAAACTGGGGTGGCCGCTGTGGGCGCCCGATGGACAGGGATTGTATATTGTCTGCGATTATGACGGGCACGAGAATCTCTGGTATCTTCCGTTTGGCGAAGGTGAGCCACGTCAGATTACCTGCTTTCGTGATGGCAGATTGTTTTTTCCAACAATCGCCCGCCGGAACGGCGCCATTGTCTGTGAACGAGGTGATGGGCAATTGTGGCGCATTGATCCACTAAGCGGTGAAGCTGCGCCTATTCCTATTCGGGTCCGAATCGACAGCAAATACACCCCGGTGCGAATCGAACGCTGGACGAGTGGCTACAGCGAAGTCCATCTCAGCCCTGATGGTAAGAAGCTGGCCTTTGTCGCCCGTGGTGATGTCTTTGCCGATTTTGCCGATAAGGAGACGGATCGCGATCTACGGCAGGGACCGGCTTTTCGCATTACCAACACGCCAGCCCGCGAGCGGAGCGTTGCCTGGACACCCGACTCACAGCGCTTAATTTACCTTTCTGACCGTCACGGTGAAGTTGAACTGTTTCGCTACGACTTCAGCAGCGGTCAGGAATGGCAACTTACCCACGATGGCCGACCGAAAATGTTACCGCGAATTGCGCCTGACGGGAAGGCCATTGCGTACATCCGCGATCAGATGGTCATTGAGGTCATCGATATTGAGGGCAAGTCACCACGTGAGGTATGTCGAGCAAGGTTTGCCGTGGCCGCCGATCTCTGTTGGTCACCTGATTCACAATATCTAGCCTTCGTCGCGCAAGATAGCCGCCTCTTCAGCAATGTCTATGTAGTGCCGGCAAGCGGTGGCGAGCCACGTCAGATCACCTTTCTCAGTAACCTGGAAGGCGGGAATCTGTGTTGGGCGCCAGATGGTAGCTTCATCATCTTCACTACCGAACAGTATCGTTTAGAAGCTCAGATCGCTCGTGTCGATCTCCGTCCTCCACAACCAGTTTTTCGCGAAACGGCTTTTGAACAGTTGTTTGTGAAAAAGGAGGAGCAACCGGCCAAAACCGATGATCAATCTGCCACCAATACCAGAGCACCCGAACCGCCAAACACGTCTATCGTCTTTGAAGGGATTGATCGTCGGCTGCGCCTGCTCACACCACCACAAATGAACGCAATGGCGGGAGCCATCAGTCCCGATGGGAAAGACCTGCTATTTCTGGCGTCAGTAGCCGGCAAGGTTGATGTCTGGACACTCCCCCTCGATGAGCCACGAGCCAATCAGCCGCCACGCCAGTTGACCGCCAGCGACACGCGCAAGGGATTTCTACAATTTGCCCCTGATGGTCGTAGCTTCTACTATCTTGAAGACGGGCAGGTAGTGGTGCGTCGCTTCCCCGGCGGGAATGAACCAAACCGGCTCTCATTACGGGCTGAAGTAGAGGTTGATTTTCATCGCGAAAAAGAACAAATCTTTATCGAAGCCTGGCGCGAACTCCGCGACAGCTTCTACGATCCGACATTCCGCGGTCAAGACTGGTATGCGGTCCGTGAGCGCTTTGCCCCCCTGATCAGCGCGGTACAAACGACCGGAGAGCTTCATACGCTGATTAACCTGATGGTGGGCGAACTACGGACCTCACACCTGGGTAGTGGCTTCTACGGTGGCGAGAGTGATGACGGCTTTATCGGTATTCTCTTCGCCGCCGAGCCACTGCTGCGTGAAGGTAGGCTTATCGTTGAGCGTATCTTACCCGACGGCCCGGCAGCCCTGGCGTCTGCACCACCGCAACCCGGTGAAGAGCTAATTGCGATTGATGGCACACACCTGAATGGTTCCATTTCTATCCATAAGCTCCTCTTGCGCAGTGCCGGTCGGCGGGTACGAATCAGATTGCGTGCAAATGACGGCAACGAACGTGAAATCGTTGTTCGTGCGATCGGTCAAACTGCATACCAGGAATTGCGTTACCGCGATTGGGTGTTAACCAACGAGCAGTACGTCCATCGGCTCAGTAAAGGACAGATCGGCTACGTCCATATTGCTGAGATGAGCTATCGCGCCTATCAGCAATTTTTGGTCGATCTCGACGCTGAAACGCACAGCAAGGCTGGTGTCATCATTGACGTGCGGTACAATACAGGTGGGCATACAGCGACGTTCATTCTCGATGTGCTGATGCGACGTTCGGCACTGCGTAGCGGTTTTCGCGATCTTGGCACGACTGACGCCAGTCATCTGGCAGGTAATCGCGTGCTTGACCGACCAACTGTACTAGTGACGAACGAACGTTCGACAAGCAACACCGAGATGTTGAGCGAGAGTTACCGACGGCTGAAGCTCGGTAAAGTAGTAGGCCGCCCAACTGCTGGTGCAGTCATCTGGACGTATGAGATTCAGTTGCTCGATGGCGCATGGCTAAGCCTGCCTCGATTATATGTGGTTACGCCGGAGGGTGAAGACTTAGAGGGACGAGGACGACCGGTTGATGTTGATGTTGCTCGGCCACTGGGTGAATGGGCCACAGGACGCGATAGTCAGCTCGAAGCAGCAATCACCACCTTGCTCAAAATCGTTCGGCGAAGACGCTCGTGAAGTGGCGCTTGAACGGTAATGAGCGCCGGGCTAAAAATGACCGTATGTCGTACATCGTTATACGCCGACAACAGTATAATAAGAGCTGTGCATTGCAGAGAAACCTGACCGGCCAACCGCTTACAAGCGCTGTGCGTCTTCACGTCGCTATCGCGGGTCGGGTTACGCGATAGCGATACTTGTGCAGAAAAGTGAGGTTGAAGATGTCGACCCTCGCACCGCTCCGCTTCTCAGTCTGTCTCGATATGATCTTCACCGATCGCCCGTTTGAGCAGCGCCTCGAACATATTGCCGATCTGGGCTTCCGCGCCTACGAATTCTGGACGCGGCGGGGCAAGGATATGAATATCACGATTGCCCTGCAAACGGCATTACGCTTGCACTGTGTAGCCATCTTTGGTAGTGAAGCCTCACCGAATGATCCCGATCAGCGCGCCCTCTTTCGTGAAGAAGTGACGCGCAGCGCTGCCCTGGCAGTTGATCTCGCCTGCGATAATCTCATCGTACACGGTGGCATCAGTCGTGCAGACCTGGATTATGCCAGCCAACGGGCATGTCTGATCGATGCGCTACACGAGGCTGCCGAAACAGCGGCTGATGCCGGTTTAAACTTGCTGCTCGAACCGCGTAACCCACTCGACCATCCGAGGAGTTTTCTCTGGTCATCTGATGAGGGGTTCGCGATTATTCGTGAGCTTGGGAAACCGCACGTTAAGTTGTTATTCGACTGCTACCATCAGCAGATCAGTGAAGGCAATCTGACCCGTCGCATTCTCGCAAACCTCGATCTTATCGGTCACATCCATGTGGCCGATGTTCCAGGACGGCACGAGCCTGGTACTGGCGAGATCAACTACGAGCACATTTTCGGGATTCTCCGTGAACACGCTTACAGTGGCTATGTTGGCCTTGAATATACGCCACGAATCGATTCCGCTGCCAGTTTACGTGCAGTACGGATGTTGAGCCAGTGAAGAACGGTGATGATCGATTGCGTTGGGTAAGAATGGGGCGAAGACCAAATCTACGCACCACGGCGCAAGTTTTGTCTGTCCTTGCACATCACCACGAAAGGGGCAGCAGCCAATTGCACGCCAACCGGCAATCGCAACAATAACAACACGCCGACAATCCAATGTATAATAGCAGTGCACATACCACTCGTGATTGAAATGCTATGGTGTTCCATGACCACGTTGCTCGATGAATTAACTGCGCTCGAACAAGAAGCCCTTACCGCACTTGAAGCCGTTAGCGATGTCACTGCGCTCACCGAATGGAAGAGCCGTTTTATCGGAAAGCAGGGTCGTCTTTCCCGCCTGAGTCGCGGCCTCGGTGCCCTACCGGCAGACGAACGACCACTGGTAGGACAGCGGGTAAATGCCTTACGTGAACAGCTCGAAACCGCATTTGCGGCTGCCAAAGAGCGGCTGGAGGCCCAGGCCATTGCCGCCGAGCTGGCCGCAGAGCGGATTGACGTGACAATGCCCGGTCGTCGTCCTGCGGTTGGCTATGTTCATCTCACCAACCAGATTCTGCGTCAGGTTCAGCACATCTTTGCCGAGATGGGTTTTCAAGTCTGGGAAAGCCCTGAAGTTGAATATGACGCTTTCAATTTTAGCCTGCTCAATTTCCCCGACGATCATCCCGCACGCGACATGCAAGACACCTTTTACATTGAAATGCCAGCAGGCGCGCCTTCAGTGCTCTTACGAACCCATACCTCGCCCGGACAAATCCACGCGATGCGGCGCAATGCCCCTCACCCGTTACGGGTCCTGATTCCCGGTAAGGTCTACCGTAACGAACAGGTAACGGTGCGGAGTGAGATGATGTTCCATCAATTTGAGTTCTTAGCGGTTGGTCGCAACGTCACGATGGCTGATCTGAAGGGGACACTGAGCTTTTTCGCCGAGCGTATGTTCGGGCCAGGCACCCAGGTGCGCCTGCGTCCCAGCTTCTTCCCCTTCACCGAACCCAGTGCCGAGATGGATGTTACCTGCTTCCTCTGCGGCGGAAAGGGTTGTCGCATCTGCAAGTACGCTGGCTGGCTTGAAATCGGTGGTTGTGGAATGGTCCATCCGAATGTGTTACGCAATGGCGGTTATGATCCGGCAGAATTTAGCGGTTTCGCTGGCGGATTTGGTCCTGAACGGGTCGCAATGCTCAAATACGGTATCGATGACATTCGCTGGTTCTACAGCGGTGACCAACGCTTTGTCGAGCAGTTTGGATAATCTATGCGCCGTGATGAATTGAATCGAGCAATTCACGATCTCTACCGTGCCGAACACGAGGCACTCGGTGAACGTGGTGGCTATGAACTGCTTGACGAAGCGCGCCGGTGGGATTTGACTTCCGTCTTAACCAGTGGCGGAGTTATTGTTTTTCCCCATGCTGGTGTTGCCGATTGCGGTCATCAGATAGCAGCGGCCGTCCATGCCTGCCTCGATAGTGGCGCCGATCGCGTACTTGTGATCAGTGTGCTACACGCCTGGAATGATGAAATGGAGCAGGCACGCCGTCGAGTCGCGGCTAGTGGCTCACCTTCAGCCGAGCGCTATTGGGGCATTCAGGGGCTGGGTCTCGACCGGGGGAATGAATGGCAGCTTGATCACGCGCTCTACAGTTTTCGCTTCTTTTGGCAGCTTGAAACACGCCGTCGCGGCATCCGTGGCCCGCAAGTGATAGAGCGCTACCCCTACCTGGCCGGCGGTCATCCTGAGTCGCTACCCGGCATCGAAGAGCTGGTAGAACTGGCTCGCGATGCAGTCATCGTTTCAACTGCCGATCCGTTTCATCACGGCATCGGCTACGGCGATCCGCCTGAACAGTCACTGGCTCCAGATGAAGGTGGCCTCGAACTGGCGCGACGCACTATTGAAGAGGGGATTTCCCTTTTAGCAGCCGGTGATTATTGGGGCTACAATCAACATTGTGTGCGGGCTAAAAGTGATGCACGAGATGCAGGTCAAGTGTTCCGTTTCTTACGAGGGCCGCTTCAGGGTGAAATTCTCGATCTGGTCGCGAGCGACGCGACAACACTGTACCAAACCCCACCACCGACATGGGTAGCTGCACCACTTGTGTGCTGGACGAGAGTAATTCCATGAATCGACATCGCTTGTGGCTGTACACTGTCCTCTTTGCCGGTGTACTGATCGCCTCAACTGCATCAATCCTGATCCGCTATGCCCAGGGTGCCGGTATGTCGTCATTGAGTATCGCTGCCGGAAGACTGGGTTTAGCGGCGCTGATCCTGACTCCGCTGGCGCTCAGCCGATCCAGCAACGAAATACGTCGACTCGCCCGTCGCGATGTTCTCTTCGGCATGGGAGCCGGCGTGTTTCTTGCCCTTCACTTCGCCAGTTGGATTAGCTCACTTGAGTATACCTCGGTTGCCAGCAGTGCGGCGCTTGTTTCTACGAACCCGCTCTGGGTCGGGTTGGCTTCATTCTTCCTCTTCCGTGAACGATTACACTGGACGACTCTGATCGGCATTGCGCTGACCTTAGTAGGAACGATCGTGATTAGTATCAGTGATAGCACCAACACCACGCAGAGCAATCCGTTGCTTGGCAACACGCTGGCCTTGATCGGCGCGGTTACCGCCAGCGGCTATCTGCTTATCGGTCGTAACTTGCGCCAACGACTCTCGGTATTAGCGTACATCTGGCTCGTCTACACCAGCGCAGCAGTGGTACTGGTGGTATGGGCTATCGTCAGTGGTCAGCAATTCTTTGGTTTTGCACCTTACGTGTACCTGATTGTCCTCGGTCTGGCGGTTGGCCCCCAACTCCTTGGTCATACCGCCTTCAACTATGCGCTCAGCGGCTTATCGGCCACTTACGTAGCAGTGGCAATTCTCGGTGAGCCAATCGGCTCATCCCTGCTCGCCTTCATCCTCTTCCGTGAAACTGTCGCACTGTTGCAGCTCGTTGGGATTATTCTCTTGCTCACCGGTATTGCCGTGGCCTCAATTGCTGAACAACAACCAACCAGCGAGGGGCAACCCGCCCGGCAGTCTGCCGACTGATCACGGTGTGAGGACGCGCCGCTGTGCACGACTGTACTCCGTCGCACCGCCCGCAATGCGATTACAACAGCACGTTCGGATTGATGACGCACCGCTACCTGTGCACGACTGTACTCTGTCGCACCCTTATCCTAGAGCATGATCAAAAACTCGCATTTCTCACAGGGCTCGTACTGTGACCATGCAACCATTGTGTGGAAGGTTACCACTATTCTTTCGCTCCTGGTTGCACCCTCCCCCTTCCTCTCCCGCAGTGCGGGAGAGGAAGGGGGCCAGGGGGAAGGTGAGGGCCGCCAGGCGTGCTCCGCAGCACCGGCGCTGAACCCGGCGCCGCCCGTTTCCATCGCTTCGAGACAACGCCTGCGGTGTCTGCAAACGTCCACTGTACCATATCTGGAGATGCCATATCGAGCCTCATCACAAGCCCAGGTCTTTGACAAGGCTCGTAGTTGCTCGCCACTTCAGCCGACGCCCCTACCGAGCATCTGATCAAAACCACGAGTTTCTGATCATGCGCTTAGCCCTGGTCAGCATAACACCAACGAACTTCATGCACGTGCCAACGGCGATTCCGATCCGTGTAGTTTCCCCGAAAGTGCAGGACGCTGACGCGCACCCTGCGGAATCGGTGACGGAAAGCGTGCTCACATCAGAAGTACGTTATAAAGAATGGAGGGGCTGCCATAGCCATTCGCCAGAACGGGAGGTAGTGCGTTTCTGTACGAGCTACGAGTAGATTCGGAAACCCTCTATTCTGCACTCCTCACGACTGCCAGGTCGGATGAGAACCTGAAAAAACTCTGACGAGCCATTGTTAAGTTCAGCGTAAAATGTTTATTGTGGTATAATATTTGTCCTGAAAGTGTATGAGGTTTGGCCGTGTTGATCGGTCTTTCTGTCTTAAGTTTTAGTTATCGCTGCGGATTGCTTGGACAAGGAACATCTCGTGCAGTCAGTCGGCCACTCGATGTTGAAGATATGGTGGCCCTGGCCACACGAGCTGGCTTGCAGAGCATTGAAATACCTCTGCGTCTGCTCCCCGACCTATCTCCTAATCGATTGCATGCGCTCCGCGAGCGTCTGAGCCTGTGTGGACTAACACCGGTAGCGGATAGCGACGTCGTTGATGTTGAGGTACTGCGAGCGCACATTCCTGCCGCAGCGATGCTCGGTGCACGTGTACTGCGAGTGCTGATCAGTCCGGTGTTGGAAGGATATCGTCGTTCTTTCACCGATAACTGGTCAGCTCATTTGGCCGAGATTACTGATCGATTGCGCGCCGTGATCGATCTGGCAGCCGAACATAACGTTATCCTGGCCGTTGAGAACCATCAAGATGCCACCAGTGCTGATCTGTCTGCCATCTGTACTGCTGTTGACAGTCCGTACATCGGTGTCTGCTTCGATGCTGTGAATTGCCTGATTGTCGGTGAAACACCATACACTGCCTTTGAACGACTGGGGCCTTTGATTCGGAATGTGCATCTCGCCGATTACGAAACGTATCCAACACCCCATGGCTGGCGGCTCGTTCGTTGCGCATTAGGTGAAGGTGATCTCGACATTCGCCATATCTTTAACCTGATCGAGCAGTATACCCCAGAAGTAACCTGTCAGATTGAGCTGGTCAGTCATAGTGCACGTCACGTGCGGATTCTCGATGATGACTGGTGGCAGGGATACCCACCATGCGATGTGCGCGAGGTTCTACCAGCTTTGCGCCTCTTCGCCCAAACGATGCGCTTACGCGATGACGACTGGCGTACACCCTGGGAACGCGGTGCTGGCGAAGAGCAGATCTGTCTGTACGAAGATCAGCAGTACGCCGCTTCGATTGCGTATTTACGGGCAATTGGTGTGCTACCCCGTCTATAAAAATCAGTACTAAATTCCTGTATCATCGCCTGTTCTCGCCACCAGATGAGCGTGCTACAATCTACATCAAGTGGAACGTTACCGATCGTCACTGCTTCGTAGTATGCCGGGCGCTATATGTTGGCGCAAGGAGAGAGCATGTCTGCACGCAAAATCTGGTGGCTTGTTGTTGGTCTGTTCTTGATCGGAAACACCTTCCTCTGGCCACGACAGAGTTTCAGTCAAGCAAGTCTTACACTGTACGTCGATACGTTGGCTGATAACGCCGTAACCGATCTCAACGTGCATTGCACCGACCAGCTCCCCAACAACAATTGTAGTCTGCGCCAGGCAATTGCAAAGGCAAATGCTAACAGCGGCATAGACCGGATAACGATCAGTTTTGAGTTGATCACTGAAGGGTCGGTGGGATCGGCACCGTATGTTATCACCACCACGCAACGGTTACCACCAATTACCCGACCAAATGTGACGATCAGTGCTGATCTCCTGAGCGGTGCACCGCAGGTTGCAATAAATGCCAACGCCAGCGATGCAGGTCTGGTGCTCAGCGGTGGTGGAGCAATCATTGAAGGGCTGGTCATCTATGGTGCCAGCAACGACGCCGGTAGCTATCGCGGGAGTGGCATCTATATCAGCAGCGCTGATAATGTTGTCCGCAATTGTACTATTGGCTTACTGCTCGACAACACTATACCACCCGACAACTTACGGAACCGCAACGGAATTGTGATCAGTGGCAGTGCTGCTCGCAATAACCAAATCGGCACGGCTAATGCACCGAACACAATTGCCGGGAACACCGTTAATGGTATCGTGATCAGTAATGCGTCGCAAAATCGCATTCAGGGTAATCGGATCGGCGTTCTCTTTACCAGCACAACTGCTGCTCGGCCTAACGGCGGGTTCGGTATTCAGATTCTCAGTGACACGACTATTGACCCGAATGGAAGGGCGGAGCTGAATCTGGTCGGTGGCTCGACCAACGCTGAACGGAACATTATCGGCGCCAATGGATTGAGTGGCATTCTGATCGGTGGTTCACAAACGTATACGACGACTGTTGCCAGTAATCTGATCGGAGTTAATCTAGAGAGCGAAAGTGCATTTGCCAACGGCGGTGATGGCCTCCGCATTGAAGATGGCGCCCAAGCCACGCAGATCGGGAGCATGAGTGCAACCCAACCATTGGTCATTAGCGGTAATAACGGGGTTGGGATTAGAATCCACGCGAATGGAGGTGCCTCGCCAGCCAACACGAACCTCAATGGCTATGCGTTGATTGGTTTAAGTCGGGGTGGCAGTAGTGCCCGCCCAAATGCGCAAGGTGGCATCTACGTAAGTGAGAGCGCCGGAGTGACAACCATTGGCAGTGCCAGTACATTGCTACGTATCGGTGGCAATGGTGGACCGGGTATTTGGATTGGCCCTAACGCCAGCAATATCGCAGTGGTAAACGCATTCGTTGGTGCACTCCCCGGTAATGTGGCCATTGCTAATGAACAAGGTCTGGTCATCAATGGTGCCAGTGGCATTACTGTCACTGCTTCCACGATAGCCGCCAATACCACCGCTGATGTACAGATACAAAATGCCAGCAATGTGACCTTTGATAACAATGTGATCGGGTTACACGCTAGTCGCCGTAGTGTCGCAGGGAGTGCTGCTGCCGGCATTACTGTGAACAACAGCACCAATCTGACAATCGGTCTGACAACTGGAAATGTGATCGCTGGTGCGAATGGCCCAGGGATCGACATCAGTGGTAGCAATAGTGTGAGCATTACGGTGCGTACCAACGTTCTTGGTCTCCGCCGTGACACAACCGGCGACGCCTACAGTGTTGCCGCAGCCAATACCGGCCCTGCTATTCGCGTTAACGGCGCATCGCAGGTAACAATTGTCAGCAATGTGATCGGCGGTAATGGCAATACTGCCGGTATTGATCTGACAGATGTCCAGACGGCAACCATCACCCAAAACCAGATCGGCTGGATTGCCGATCCAGCCGGTGGCTCCACGCTGCTGCCCCGCTCGGCCAGCGTTGGGATTGCGTTAACGAGCGTTACAACCGCTACCTTGAGCGGGAATCGGTTGCGGCTGAATACAGATGATGGCATTCGCCTGACCGACTCGAATGCGGTCACGATTGACAATCTGAATGAGATTGAGGAGAACGGTGGTGATGGGATACAGATTGGTGGCACTAGCCGTAGTGTAGTGATAACCGGCAATCACATACGAGCCAACGCCGGTTATGGGGTACTGGTAACCGATAGCGCCCAGCGAGTTCGTATCACACAAAATCAGATGTCAGCGAATGGATTGGGGGGTATTCACCTCGATAACACAACGCTGTATAACGGGACCGGCCTTGATCCTGATCAGACCCTCAACCGGCCTAATCACAGTATTGATCCACCCTTCGACCTGCAACTCTCACAAGACGGTTTGATAACCGGTCGAATCTTTACCAGTGCGGCTGAGCGTGAAGAAGACCTCATTCCAATCTCAGCATGCGCTGGCTGCACAATCCAAGTCTATGCGCCGAAACCCGATCTGGCTGTCCCTGACGGACAAGGCTGGCAACAGCTTGAGATGTTAGTCAACGGTGTTATCCGCTCTGAGATCGATCAGGTCGACGCCAGTGGTGTATTTAATGCACAAATGATCGATCTTCCTGCCACCTATCCTCAACTCATCTTTGCTGCGACAGACCGGTTTGGAAATACATCGTCATTTCACATCTTCACCCCGACCGTTGATCTACGGCTGACCCCGCTTGATCCAGTCAATCAAAGTGCAGCACCTGGCAGTACTGTTCGTTATCGACTACAGGTAGAGAATCACGGAACGTTGCAGATTAACCGTCTCCGCCTTACTACCACAGGCACCCTAAGCGGTTGGACACCAAGCGTCGAGCCGACTGATCGTGATCGCTTTGCACTTGCTCCTGGCGCCAGTCGCGTGCTTACAGTGACGCTCACGTTACCAACCGGTAGCCACCCGTCGATCCAGGTACCGATCACCGATACCACAACGCTATCATTGACTGCACCCGGTCTGAACCCGATCACACAGACATTGCGCACAGCAGTACAGGCATTGCCGATGTTAAGCGCCAATCCGGCAAATGGTTCAGCTACTGTGCTCCCTGCCGATACATACATCTATCGTCATCAAATTACGAACAATGGCAACGTGACTGTGCCTATCGATGTGAGTGCAACCACTGCCGACCTGATTGGGCTTGACACCTACAATACGACAGTGTTAACACCAACGGTAACCTTGGCGCCGGGGGCGAGTGCAGAGATTGCCGTTCGGATCACAGTTCCTACCGGTGCACAAACGACTACGCCAGACGGTAATCCGGTTCGTGCAACAACGATTATCACCGCTACCCCACGCGGATTTGGTGCACAGGCCATCACCATAACCGACACCACCACCGTTGGTCTGCGCTATAGCGCTGAATTGCGCAGCAGTTACGAACAAGATGTGCAGGCTGGCCGTGAGGTTGTCTTCTTGCACACATTACGTAACACCAGCAACGGACGGGCAACGTTCCAGCTCAATTTTGCCGCCAGTCGTGGTAGCACGCTGATCGCTTTTGAGTCGGCAACTGCTGGCGTCACCATCAGTGATAATCGGGTCACACTCGACAATGTGGCCGGTAGTGGCAAGGTTAATCAGATGGTACTACGGGTACGGGTACGGATTAGTGAATTGATCTTGCCCGGCACCCGTGAAACGTTGCGCATCTGGGCATCGATACCTGGTACCACTGAGCCACTCAGCGGCGCTGAAGTGCAGGATACAGCAGTTGTTCGTGATTCGTCGGGGATTCTGGTACCGGCAGTCTGGATACCGTTGGTCGTAAATTAAGGAGTGACCCTATGGATCGTCGCTTTCGGATTGCACTCCTTACGTTTCTCCTGGTCAGCCTGTTTCCGATCGCCGAACCGGTACAGGCAGCATCACTGATTGTCAATTCGCTTGCCGATACCAACGATGGCGCCTGCACCACCGATCCAGGGGGCTGTACATTGCGCGAGGCCATCACTGTTGCCAACAGTAATGGCGTACCCGACACAATTACCTTCAGTGTGAGTGGTACCATTTATATCCGCGATAGCGGTCTACCACCTCTAATCGAAGGAAACACGACCATCGATGCTGGCACAAACCATACCGTCGTTCTCAGTGGAGAACAGCTCCGCGACAGTAGTAACAACATTATCCCGGCCCACGGTATTGTTATCGCTTCAAATAACAATGTCATCCGCGGGTTGGTGATCATTCGTTTTAGCAAGGGCATCGGTTTCACGAGCGGAGGCTCCGGTATCTATCTACGTAACAATGCTCAGAACAATCTGATTGTGAATAACTGGATTGGGCATTTGAACGGCTTACCGGAGCCAAATACTGGCTACGGCATTCTGATCGACGGTGGGGCCAGTGATAACCGGATCGGTACCGGTAATCCCGCCGACCGGAACGTAATTAGTGGCAATACGGTTGCCGACATCGGGTTGAGCAACAACCTGAATACAACCCCACTCAATGGCAACCAGATCGTTGGTAACTTTATCGGTACCACAGTAAACGGGGATGCCGATCTTGATACGAGCAACGCTGCGGATAATCTCGGCGGTATTTCAGTAGAGAATTACGCCTACAATACACTCATCAGTGATAATGTTATCGGTGGCTACACCGGCACGAATGCCGCTGGAATTGTCTTGTTTAGCAATGCTGCGAGCAGCAACGCCCCCTCTATTCCTCGTAACACCCGCATTACCGGTAACTGGATTGGTGTTAACCCGACCGGTACCGTCATTGCCAACCGCATTGGTATCCTGGTTAGCGGCGGTGGTGCGTATGGCGCAATCAATACCGAGATCGGCGATCCGCTGAATCCCTTTACCGGACGAAACTACATCGGCGGGAATACTAACGGTGGGATTATTATCGGAGATACCACGTTCGCCACTGGACCTACGACGATTGCCGGGAATTACATCGGTGTGGCCCTTGATGCTAGTGGTAACCCCTTCCCAGTTGGAAACGGCACGATCAATCAGGTCAGTGGTGGTGAAGGGATTTTTGTTGGTCGTAATGCTATTTCGACCACTATTGGGCCAGGTAATGTGATCGCCGGTGCACGCACAAACGGTATCCGCATTCGTTCTGGGAATACAGTGGTACGGGGGAATTACATCGGAGTTCATCCAAACGGCACCCAAACGACAACGACAACCATTAGCAGTTCGCCTGTAGGCTACGGTACCGGCGACGCTAGCGTCTGGATCGAGAACGGCAGCAATTCGATTATTGGTGGAGCGAACCCAGCGGATCGCAATGTAATTGCCGCCGGGCACTTTGCCGTTACTGGTTCCGGGGCTGCTGTGTTAATCGAGCCTTGTACGACAAGCTGTACAGCTAATAACAATACTGTCTGGGGCAACTACCTCGGCATTCGAGCTGATGGGAGTGGTCTCCTGGTGGACGGCACTAGCAACATAGTCGCCGACAGTGAAGGTCTTCGGATCAGCAATGCAAGTAACAATACCGTCCGTGATAACCTGATTGGCGGCGTTGACCGCGGCATAAATCTTCGTAATAACGCGAATAACAACCTTATTACCGGGAACCGAATAGGTGTACGGGCATCAAGCAGCGATACCCCTGGCAGTGGTACAACGACGCGCAAAGACGGTATTCAACTTAATAGCGGTAGTAACAATCGGATCGAGTTTAATCTCATTGCATTCACCGGCCAGAGTAATACCACTTTGTTCAATGCGACTCACGGCATTACTGTCAGGAGTAGTAACAATCAACTGTTCGGCAACCGGCTGGTACGCAACGGTCGTCTCGGCGTGGGTCATGGCATTTTCATAGCCGATAACGTAACCGGTGTCTTGATCTCACGGAATACAACTCAGGATAACGCACAGGATGGAATTGGCCTCGGCAGTGGCGCGAACGGCGAGCTTGCCGCTCCGACATTCAATCCGATCACGGCCGGTTCGCCAATTGTTAGCGGCACAACTGGCTGCGGTGCAAATTGTGTCGTCGAAATCTTCACCAGTAGTGCCAGTGTGACTGACCGCAATCGTGAGGGGCCGGTCTTTTTAACTAGCACCACAACCGGTAGTGGTGGAACGTTCAGTGCGAATATTACCGGATGTCTGGGATTTATTACGGCAACTGTCCACAACCCCACAACCGGCAACAGTTCACCTTTCTCAAATGCACTCGACGTGAATGCAACCGATGCGTGCAGTACGCCAACCGCCACTCTAACGGTTATCGGCGGTAGCAGCCGCGCAGTGAGTATTGGCAGTACATCAACCTATACACTCACCCTGAGTCACACTGCTTCGGTGACTCGTACCTATACGCTGATCCTTGATAGCAACCGCGGGTGGACGAGTGGGCCAGCACTTGTAGAAGTACCACCGAACGGTAGTGTGCAGGTACTCTTCAGCGTGCTCGTTCCCTTGACCGCTACTGCTGGTGATACCGATACCACAACCGTTACTGCTCGTAGTGACCAGACCGTCTCGAACCAGGTGACACTGACGACAACTGCTCAGGCAGTCACGATTATTCCGGCGCGCCCTGAAGTTTCACCCGGCCAGATTGTAGAACGGACAGGGAACACCATCACGTTTGTTCATACTATCACCAATACCGGTCAGCTCAGCGGCCTTTTTAGTGTTATTCGGCCAGATGGTAGCAGCGGTCTGCCTATCTTTAGCGGTACCCCACCCACCGGCTGGAATATTCAGTCTGCAACCCTTGCCAGCACAACCCTGAATCCTGGTGCGACAACAACGCTGACTATCGTTGTGAATACACCAGCTAGTACGACCCTCCTCGCGGGAGACTACCCCTTCTCATTCCGAGTACGTGCGGTGAGCCAGCAGGGAAGCCAGACCTTTACCGAGCAGAGCGATCCCCCGACGGTTGATACAATCCGCGTCCCGGTTGTGCGCACCTTTTCATTCGTCGCCCAACCACCGACCAGTCAACAACTGACACCCGCAGCAACGGTGAACTTCAGCTATACTATCACCAACACCGGTAACTTCACCGATACGTTTAGCATAACGCCACCTACCACGACCAGTCCTGCCTCTGGTCTTAGCTTCAACGTGACACCAGCAGGCCCATTCACACTGGCTGCCGGTCAATCTCGTCCGATTACGCTCACCGTTACTGCAAGCGCCAGTGAGCCGGTGGGAACGTACAATTTCACCGTTCAGGCCGGTGTAACAGGGGGGAGCAACCCACCGGCTATCCAAACGGCAAGTGGAACGGTACAGGTCATCGGTGGTGGTACCCCAGTGTTCGTCGGGACGCCGTTGGTAACGCCTGCCTCAGTTTTGCCGGGTGACACCGCAACGATCACGGTGACCGTGCGCAACGGTGGTAATGCAGCCGCTCCCTTTGATTTTGTCCAGACGTTGCCGACCGGCTGGAACTTGATCGGTAGCAGCAGTACATGTCCTTCACCAGTACCCGCCGATAACACAACCTGCACGTACACCTTACAGGTAAGCATACCCACAACTGCTGACGGCGGGAATGCTATTGTAGAAGTACGAGCGATTGCGCGTAACGGCGGTCAAATACCTCCTGCACCTGATAGTACTGCCAGTACGAACGTTACTGTCACAGTCGCGACGATTCGCGATCTAAACTTCGCTCCAACACCACTTACCGCTAACGGCGATCCTGGCGAGGTGATCACCTTCACCCACACACTGACGAACACCGGAAATGCGGCTGATGCCTTTACACTCACCCTGAGCGGATTACCGGTTGGTTGGAACGCAACGGTTGTTCCGACAACCACGACCACTCTGGCGCGTAATGCCAGCACAACTGTCACCGTACAGATTACTATCCCTACCGGTATCAACGCCGGTACCACGGTAACGGCCATCGTGCGAGCGACCTCTCAGGGAAACCCAACCGTCAGTGCTGACGTGCTTGATAGTGTCACCGTCAACAGTGTTGATCGGGCTGAGCTGTCAGCAGGGACAACCGTTAACAGTTTGCCAGGTGCCACAGTGATCTTGACACACACATTGCGCAATAGTGGATCATCAACCATTGCCTACGATCTCAGTGTACAAAGCAGCGATGCAAACTGGACGGGTCTCAGTGTTAATCCTGCCACCAGTCCGGTTTTAGTACCTGGTAGTAGTACGGTGATCACCGTGACGATACCCATCCCAACCAGTGCACTACCCGGCACCAGCAATACGATCACGGTTGAGGCACGGGCCAATGGCGGTACGACCCTGCTCGCCGCGGCTGAAAACATTATTCAGGTCGGTGCCTTGCGCGATGTTGAGATTACACCATCACGAACCGTTACTGCGCTGCCTGATTCCACCACCGTCATCACGCACACCGTGCGTAACCTCGGCTTTACCGCCGATTCGTACACTATCACCGCACTACAAGGTGACGGCCACAGCGTGATTGCAACGCCCAATCAGGTCGATCTGGGGCCGGGGGAAAGCCGTGACATCGCCGTTTTACTCACTCTGCCGGCTGGTCTCGCTGCCAACACCGCACTGAGCAGCATCCGTGTCACAGCCACGTCGCGGAGCGACACAACGATTACCGCAAGTGTCTTCGATAGCGTCCGCGTTGGGCTGGTAACCGGCGTTGCGCTTAGTAGTGACCGTCTTCAGGGTATCCCCGACGGTCGTAACCGAATTACGTTTAGTGGCATTATGCTGGAAAACCTGGGTAATGACACTGACACCTTCGATCTCTCAGTTAGCGGGCTGAGCAACAAATTCAGAGTAGAGGTAGTGCCGGAGAGTGTAACCCTCAACGGCGGCGCAATTGATGTTGGGATTATCGTCAACGTTGATTTACCATTGATCCAACCGGCACCATTACGCCATGATCTGATCCTGACGGCAACATCTCGCCGTGACCCAAATCAACGCAGTAGCATTCGGCTATCGATGATCTATCTCACTCGTCAGGCGATCTTTGGCGAACCGGTGTTTATTCCGATTGTAGCTCGCTAGCGCAGAAGAGATCAACCTAGACATACAGACCATTGCCCCACCGCTTCAGGTGGGGCATCAATCTATCTCAACCTCAGATTGCGGCTTGATACGAACCATGCGCTCAGTTCCACTCACCCATCGCAGAACGTGGGTCAAAGGCCATGCCTGCCTTTCTGGTACGAGATATAATAAAGCATCCATCTGACCAACTCATAGCGAACAAAGGCATACGCGACGAGGCCGAACAATGACCGGTCACATGCGGGCACAGAACACCTCATCAGGGAGAACTATCATAGCTAACGAGTATTCACCTCTCGGAACAGGGTATGGTACACATCGAACGAGTGGATTTTGCTAACAAACAACAGATTAAACGCTTCGTTCAACTACCGCACCGGCTATACAAAAGCTGCCCGCAGTGGGTGCCACCACTCAACATCGATGCCTATGCTCAACTCAACCCACGAAAACACCCTTTCTACGAGCATTCAGATGTTGAGTGTTTCCTGGCTGTACGCAAAGGACGCGATGTTGGGCGCATTGCCGCCATCGAAAATCGGCCATACAATAAGTACCACGGTGTCAGAGAAGCCAATTTTTACTTTTTCGACTGCGAAAACGACCCGGAAGCTGCCTCCGCTCTGTTCGATGCCGTCTTCGACTGGGCCAACAAACGTGGACTGAACCGCGTTGTTGGTCCGAAGGGAATGGGACCGCTTGACGGCTACGGTTTGCTTACCTGCGGATTTGAACATCGCCAGACAATGACTATGTTGACGTACAACTATCCCTATTATGTTAATCTGGTTGAAGGTCTGGGCTTTCAAAAAGAAGTTGATTTTATATCCTGCTACCTGCCTTCTGACAGCTTCAAGATTCCGGAACGTATCGAACGGGTTGCCCAGCGCGTGATGGAGCGCCATCGTTTACAGGTAAAACATTTTTCTAGTAAGCGTGAACTGCTGCAATGGGTGGATCGGATTGGAGCGGCTTATAACAAAGCGTTCATCCATAATTGGGAGTATTACCCGCTCACCGAACGAGAAACTGACTTTGTGGTGCAGAGCATTATCACAGTTGCCGATCATCGTCTCATTAAGGTCATTACGCACGCCGGTGAAGTTGTCGGCTTCCTCTTCGCCTTTCCCGATGTCTCGGCTGCCTTACAGCGTGCCAGAGGACATCTCAATCCGCTTACGCTGGCCGATCTGTTGATAACGATGCGTCGCACCAGCGCAGTGGTGATCAACGGCATGGGTATCTTGCCCGAATTTCAGGGTCAGGGTGGCAATGCACTGCTCTACTACGAAATGGGAAAGACACTGCTGGCATTCAGACGATTCACGCACGTTGAAATGACCCAGGTAGCCGAAACCGCACGCCAGATGCGTGCCGACTTGAAGAACCTAAACGGAGTAGAATACAAAAACAATCGCGTGTATTTTAGGGATTTGTAGATGTTCATTCCCCCCATTGCCTGCAAAACGCCGATGATGCCTGTCTCGGCGTTTGTGGGGTTAGAATCCCCTCACCTTCCCCGATCCCTCTTCCTTTCCTGCACGGAGCAAGGGAGGGAGAGGATAAGGCACGTTCGCCAGTGAACAAACCATTTTTTT